>NZ_VLTE01000210.1:0-289 GCF_007558965.1 Bacillus sp. HY001
TCAACAGTAAACTTGATAGGATTTTGATTTAAGTCGTAATGAATAGGAGCCTTCGTTTCAACGAACTGATAGTCTCCCGGACGTAAATCAGAAACAGAAATTTTACCATCTTTATCAGTAGTTAGATCAGAACGAACATCATTGCCGTTGTGATCAACAATTTTAAATACCGCACCTTCAAGAGTAGAGTTGTCAATGTCATCGATTTTAGTTAATTCAACAGCGCCCTTCGTTAAGCTATTTGTAGCAGTAACAGAAGCTGTAGTTGTTTGACTCTTTTCAACAGTAA
>NZ_VLTE01000211.1:0-268 GCF_007558965.1 Bacillus sp. HY001
ACAAGAAGAAAGCTATACTTCAAAAGCCAGTTTCCTAGACAAAGATCCGGTTCCAGTTTGGTCTAAGGATAATAGAGCCCAATATTATTTTAGCGGCAAACGAATCACTCGTGGTCTGTATCAAAGTAAAGCAGGAACATGTATTCATGCGGATATTAATGGTGCGCTGAATACATTGCAAAAATCACAAGTTGTAGAATTGGATGGCAATCTCAAAGTAAAAACGCCGATTCTATTAGAAGTGCAAAAACGTAAGGCTGTTGCTTCG
>NZ_VLTE01000212.1:0-1252 GCF_007558965.1 Bacillus sp. HY001
AGGAAGAATACTCATATTGATTTAGACACACATCAAGAATATGTAGATACGCTTGTTGTGCAGTTGAATTTACTTCAATATGTTGTAGGCATTGTGCAAGAGGAAGGAGTCATTTATGCTGCATCGATACTAGTGATGCATTCATTTGACTTGTATACCGTGCATAGGATTACAAATTTATCGATTCCATTTCTACGAAATTTAGAGAATACACTATCAAAAGAAAAATAGGGGGCTATAAAAATGAGTATTGTTATTGATATTGCAGAAGGAAAAAAGATTGTACCACATATTGTATTAGTAGGTGCTGGAGGAAACGGAGGATTAATTTTACAACATATTGCTCAAATGATGAGTATTTTTCAATTGGATGGCGAAATTGTAGTTGCAGATCCAGACACGGTTGAAGAAAAAAACCTTGGAAATCAACTCTTTATTCGACCTGATGTTGGTAAATACAAAGCAGAAGTACTGGCTCGTCGATATAAAGCTGGCTATAACGTTCCTATCTCTTCCTTTACTTCACAGTACATAGAAGACATAGAAACAATGCAGCAGTTGTTTGGTAATAAATATGATTTATTAAAAAAACAACATAAAGACGACTACTTGTATCTGCCAATTGTAATTGGAGCAGTAGATAATATGTTTTCTCGTGAGATCTTTCATCAATTCTTCCATCAATCGGATAATCTTCTTTACATCGATGTAGGGAATACAGCTGTAACCGTTCCTGATAATTGGAGAGAAGTAAATAAAAGACATTGGACACCTCAACAAATAGCTGATTATAAAAACAGTGGTTATAACGGACAAGCAGTATGTGGAGTTAAATTGAATGGCGAGGTCATTCTTTCACCGCTTGGTGATTTATTTCCGGATGCATTTACGAAAAAAGAAACGGCTCCAAGTCAATTAAGTTGTTCCGAATTAGCTGCTTCAGAACCACAGCGCGTTATTACCAATAAGTTCGCTGCCATGACTGTTGCTCAATTCGTTAACGAACTCTTTGATGAAGGTACCGTATCGAATCACTATATCATTTTCCAGGCTCAAAAGGCTTTTATGAAAGCTGCACCAATTGAGGGGTAATGATATAGGAGGGGACAAGATGAGAGTGTATCAATTAGATTCCACTCAATTACAACACAGTTTAACACCAACAAACATGTGTAATGGTGTTCTACAATACTACCAATATAAACAGTATACCGTTGTATCTGTACTTGATTTATCAAAGCAAGATTCCGAA
>NZ_VLTE01000213.1:0-793 GCF_007558965.1 Bacillus sp. HY001
GCGGAGAGCTTCCGTCTGAAATTCGTTTCAGATAGGGGGCTCTTTTTTTATTATGTCTAAAAGTATACGAGTAGTAAAAAGACGAAGAGAAGTAGTTGATTTTATTGGTACTGCGGAAGCACTAGACACAGAAGCGGCGATAGCGATTGCTGCGCAGGCATTTCGGGCAGAGGGATTTAGAAAGCGTACTATAGATGATTACAGCAAGCTCTTTCGTTATTTCATGCGAGAATTGAACATTGAGAAAGTCGAGATCATTACGGCGGCACATGTACAAATGTATATTAATAAGCTGCTTAATCGAGAATTAGCACCTGCCACTGTAAATATTCGCATATCGGCGTTGAAGTCGGTCTTTAAGCGATTGAATGAGCAGGGCTACATTAAAAGCAATCCCGCTGTAGACTTTGTAAAGTTACGTACCGATGAAGCGCCGATTTTTACGCTAAATCATAATCAGATAAAGCGCATTTTTCGTGTGGTAGATAAGACGACCTATGCAGGCTATAGAGATTACTGCGCCATGCTGCTTATGTTGCACTGCGGGTTGCGTGTAAACGAAGTAAATCAGCTAGAGGCTAACGATATAGATTTTGATAACCTTACGATTATGTTAGCAGGCGCTAAGAATAAGAACCGTAAAACTAGAGCTGTACCTATGACGAAGAAGGTAGCGGAAGAGCTACGAATGCTTATAGGGGTCCTACCACATGCCCATCAACTTAAGAACGAAAACAAAATGAACTTTCGTTCAAACAAACTAAAAAACACGTAATGTACTTTTGGTATTGAA
>NZ_VLTE01000214.1:0-318 GCF_007558965.1 Bacillus sp. HY001
AAAAATAAACAAATCCTCCATATGGAGATTAGTCAGGAAAAATGATTGAGAGTTTGAGGATTCTTTTAAATTTAATTGTATTTCATCCATGATAAATAGCATTCCCACTAATAAGTAACACATTATATAACCAAATCACTAAAGGAATCTCCTTCCCCCTATCGAATTATTGTAGAGGAAAGGAGAGGAATACATGGAAATTCTAGGGTTAGACCCTCGCGCATTAGCGACTTTAGGTGCAATTGAATACACCAATCGTCGCAATAAATTAATTGAAGACTCGGAGAATAACATATACGAGTGTAAAGAAATAAAAGA
>NZ_VLTE01000022.1:0-31570 GCF_007558965.1 Bacillus sp. HY001
GATCAAACTCTCCAATAAAGTTAGTTTGTCTAGCATCTAAAAATAAAAATTGACGTTTCACGTTGTTTGTTTCGTTCAGTTTTCAAAGAACTTGTCTGTCGCTCAGAAGCGACTTTATCAATATAACATTTCGTTATATTTTCGTCAACAACTTTTTTCAATAAGTTGTTTTTCGTTTGTTTTGCTTGTTACCTTTCGTGGCAACGAATATAAATATACCAGTTTGATTATTAAAATGCAATAGTTTTTCTAATAAAATTTTTAACTTAGTAAAAAAGTATAAAAACAGCACATTTCTTCTATATAAATATAATTTCTTGCGCCATCAAGAACTACTATTCCCATGTGACTCTTACTCAAATAAAAAAAGCTTTGGAGAAATCTCCAAAGCTTAGTCTTGTTTATGACGCATAGCAGGGAATAATAATACATCACGAATAGATGGCGCATTCGTTAATAGCATAACAAGACGATCAATACCAATTCCTAGTCCACCTGTAGGAGGCATACCGTACTCAAGAGCTTCAATATAATCATCATCCATCATGTGGGCTTCATCATTACCTTGTTCACGCTCTTTTAGTTGCGCTTCAAAACGTTCTTTTTGATCAATCGGATCATTTAGCTCAGTGAATGCATTTGCATGTTCACGGGCAACGATAAATAATTCGAAACGATCTGTGAATCGTGGATCTTCGTCATTCTTTTTCGCAAGTGGCGAAATTTCTACCGGATGACCGTAAATAAACGTTGGTTGGATTAATTTATCTTCTACTTTTTGTTCGAAGAATTCGTTTATAATATGACCAACTTCCATCGTATCCTTAATACCTACATTATGTTCTTTTGCAAGTTCACGCGCTTCTTCTACACTCATTGGATTCCAGAAATCTGCTCCAGAGTGTTCTTTAATCGCATCTACCATATGAAGACGTGTCCATTCTGGCTCTAGATTAATTTCATAATCACCATATTGGATTGTTGTTGTACCTAGTACTTGCTTCGCAATATGAGCAACCATATTTTCTGTTAGTTTCATAATATCTTTATAATCAGCATACGCCTCATATAATTCAATCATTGTAAACTCTGGGTTATGGCGAGTTGATACACCCTCATTACGGAATACACGACCGATTTCATAAACTTTTTCTAATCCACCCACAATAAGGCGTTTTAAATGAAGTTCAATTGCGATACGCATGTATAATTCCATATCTAACGCATTATGGTGTGTAATGAAAGGACGCGCAGAAGCTCCACCTGCAATTGCATGCATCATAGGTGTTTCCACTTCAAGGTAACCATTGTCATCTAAGTATCTTCTCATTTCACGAATGATCTTACTACGAGTAACGAATGTTTCACGGCTTTCCATACTTGTAATTAAATCTAAGTAACGTTGACGGTAGCGTTGTTCAACATCTTTTAACCCATGATATTTATCCGGTAATGGACGAAGAGATTTCGTTAATAGTGTAAAGCCCGTTGCTTTCACTGAAAGTTCTCCAACGTTTGTTTTGAATACTTTACCTTCAATACCTACTAAGTCACCTAAATCTGCTGTTTTAAATAATTCGTACTCTTCATCTCCAACAGCATCTTTACGAACATAAATTTGAACTTGTCCATGTAAATCTTGAATATGTGCAAATCCAGCTTTTCCTTTACCGCGTTTTGTCATAATACGACCAGCGATAGAAACAGAGATTTCTTTCTCTTCTAATTCCTCTTTAGAGAACTCTCCATATAAGCTTAATAAGTCATTTGTTGCATTTGTACGTTCAAATCGTTTACCGAACGGATCGATTCCTTGCTCACGTAAGTTATGTAACTTTTCACGACGAACAAGCAATTGGTCGTTTAATTCTTCGTGGTTCATGTTATCCATGGTATTGATATCACTCCAGCTCTATTAATTTTTACAATATATACAGTATAGCATTTTCTACTCAACTAGAAAAACTGCCAGCAACTAGCTGGCAGTTCTTCTTTCTTTCACGTAATTATAGGAAGTGTATAGAAGAATGTCAATCTTCCCTATCTATTATTAACCAACGTGAATTGTTTGTTGTTTCGCTTCTACTTCTTCTACAAATGCACCTAATACATTCGCAAGGTCTTCACGCGTATTACAAGCATTGATTCCATTACGTACAGTTGCATTACCACGAACACCCTTTAAATACCAAGCTGCATGCTTTCTCATTTCTCTTACAGCGACATTTTCGTTCTTTAAATCGATAAGACGATCTAGATGCAACATACATACGTCAATTTTCTCACGCACTGTCGGTTCCGGCATTAATTCACCTGTTTCCAAATACTTTACCGTGCGATAAATCATCCAAGGGTCCCCAAGGGCAGCGCGACCAATCATAACACCATCTACACCAATTTCATCAAGCATACGCTTTGCATCTTGTGGCGTTTCGACATCACCATTTCCGATAACCGGGATATTTACAGCTTGCTTTACTTGTTTAATAATATCCCAATCTGCTTTCCCCTCATACATTTGTACTCGTGTACGCCCATGAACCGCTACCGCTTGTCCGCCAGCACGCTCAACAGCTTTCGCATTCTCAATTGCAAAAATATGATCTGCATCCCAACCAATACGCATCTTAACTGTAACCGGCTTTTCAACAGCATCTACAACTGCCGCTACCATTTCATATATTTTATTCGGGTCTAAAAGCCACTTTGCTCCCGCATCACACTTAATGATTTTTGGTACTGGGCACCCCATATTAATATCAATAATGTCTGCTGTCGTATATTTATCTACATATTTCGCAGCATCTACAAGAGTTTCTTTCTCTCCGCCGAAAATTTGTAAACTTAACGGCTTTTCTCTTTCATCAATATATAACATATCTAATGTTCTTTTGTTATTAAGCAATATCGCTTTATCACTTACCATTTCAGCACAAACTAGGCCTGCACCAAATTCTTTTACGGTCAAACGGAATGCAGAATTACACACTCCCGCCATCGGTGCTAATACAACCGGGTTTTTCATCTCAATATTTGCGATCTTTAACACTCGACTTACTCCTTCCTTCATAGTCACTTTGGCATTAATTCCTCCACCGAAACCTTCAATGCCTTAGCAACTTCCACTACAAAATCTTGGGAAGGCGATCGATTCCCTCTCTCAACTTCACCTAAAACAGATACAGATACCCCTAACTCTTTCGCAAAACCTTCTTGCGTGTAGCCTTTTAGCTTTCGAAAAGCACGAATGCGTCTTCCCCATTTTTCTGCTTCCATACCGTTACTCCCTCTCGCCTTTTCATTTCTTCTACTTGTGAACGTGAAATGTTTTGTTTAATATCTTGATTAATCTCTAACAACGGAACGATAACAAAAGCTCTTTCGAACATCCGCGGATGCGGAACAATAAGATTCTCTGCTTCAATATTTTCTTGATTATATAGCAAAATGTCAAGGTCGATGGTCCTCGGACCCCACCTAATTTCCCTTTTTCTTCCTAAATCATTCTCTACTCTTTGCGTAACTTTCAATAACTCTTGCGGTGATAAATTGGTAGAAATTTTTACAACTAAATTTAAAAAGCAACTTTGGTCAGTATAGCCAACTGGTTCTGTTTCATATACAGATGAAACATCGTTAACTTGGATATATGGGTTTTTATTTAAAAACTGAATCGCTTCAGTTAAATACGTGTGACGTTCTCCGATATTTGAGCCTAATGCAATGTAAGCTATATTATTCATGGACGTTCTCTCGTAATTTCCACTGCTACAGCACGATAATGTCCAGGTATCGGCGGATCTGGTTTAATTACTTTAATTGCACAACGGCAAATACTCTCATATTGTTTCAATATATCTGCAGCAATATTTTCAGCGATACTCTCCACAAGCTTATACGTTCTATCTTCAACAACTTTTCTACATAATTCGAAAAGTTCTCCATAATTGACAGAATGCTCTAAGTCATCACTTTCTCCCGCCTGCTTCAGATCCAATTCCACCGTTAAGTCCACTTTAAATCTCTGGCCCAATTTATTTTCCTCTGGGAATACACCATGATAACCGTAAAACTCCATATCATGAACATAGATTTTATCCAATTACTTTACCCCCTTACCAATCATCGCGTCCATCATCTTAGCCATACGTGACATTTCCTTCACATCATGAACACGAACAAACTCACAGCCCTTTTCAATACCGAGACAAACGGTAGCTCCCGTTCCCTCAAGACGTTCCTCTACTGGTAAATCTAGCACATGCCCAATAAAGGACTTTCTTGAAGTACCTAACAGCACTGGGTAACCCAGTACGTTTAACTGTTCTAAATTACGCATCGCTTCTAAATTTTGTTCAGGTGTTTTAGCAAAACCGATGCCTGGGTCTAAAATGATATTCTCATCTCGCACACCAGCATCTTTAGCAATTTTAATACTGTCATATAAATCAGCAACCATATCAGCCATTAAATTGCGGTAATTCATGTTATCGCGATTATGCATTAAAATAATAGGTACATCGTAATGAGCTGCGACTTCAGCGATTTTTGGTTCCGCCTTCGCTCCCCAAATATCATTAATAATATGAGCACCCGCCTCTATTGCCTGCTTTGCAACTTCAGCTTTATACGTGTCGATAGAAATAGGTAATTTCACTTCTTTTGAAACAGCCTGAATCATCGGAACGACTCGCTTGATTTCTTCTTCCACTGATACTTTAGCAAAACCCGGACGAGTAGATTCACCGCCGATATCAATAATATGAGCACCTTGATCTCGCATTTCTTTCGCATGGCGCACCGCAGTCTCTACCTCGTTGTAACTCCCACCATCGGAAAACGAATCTGGCGTTACATTTAAAATCCCCATAATTAAGGTTTTTTCATTTAAGTTCAATGTATATTCGCCGCAGCGCAAATCATAATCCCACTTCAAACTACACATCTCCTCTTCACAATTCATTTCTGCTCCACAATTTCTCTCTCTGCATTTCATAAAGACTCATAAACCTTTTTGTAACCATGCCTACTTTACCCGGGAAATCTCGTCCCTCTACATGGTAAAGTGGAACAATTTCTTGAATCGAGTTTGTTACGAAAACTTCATCAGCTGAAAGTAATTCATCTTTTGTAAAGAAACCTTCCTTTACTTCTATCCCTAACTCTTCAGCAACCTTTATAATAAACGCACGAGTGATACCATTTAAAATCCCCGTTTTTAACGAAGGTGTATATAAAATACTACCTTTTACGAAAAAGAGATTTGAAACAATACCCTCTGCAACATAACCTGTTTCAGTAAGGAAAATACCTTCCTTATTCACAACATTTCCAATTTCACGTTTCCCTAAAATATTATTTAAGTAATGATGAGACTTCAAGCGGGACGCACCTTCTGGTGTATTTCGCACTTGCTTTAAAACAACCCCTTCTTTTTCCACTACATCTCCCGGGGCTGCTAAAGGTTTTATAAAAACAATAACAGACGGCTCTTCATACATTTCCGTTTGCAATCCAATTTCATCTATACCCGCCGATACATTAAAACGGACATACGCATGCTCTAATTCATTCTTAACGAGTAGGTTCTTCAAAATAAGCAACACTTCATCTTTCGTCATCGTCCATTTAATTTGCAATGTATTCAGCGCATCTATTAAACGATCATAATGATCATCCAATAAGAAAGGATGACCATTATAAATACGAAATGTCTCAAAAACTCCAAGGCCATATAAATAACCATGGTCATAAGGAGAAATTCTTGCTTCATTTGCTTCTACATACTCACCATTTACGTAAATTAACATGATGTCACACTTGGACTGTATTTACGAATGAAATTCTGCAACAACTCTTTCCCATGGGAAGTCATAATCGATTCCGGATGAAACTGTACACCTTCAATCGGTAACGTTTTATGACGGAGCGCCATAATTTCCCCTTCTTCCGTCCAAGATGTTACCTCTAAGCAATCAGGTAACGTCTCTTTCTTAACGATAAGGGAATGATAGCGCGTTGCAGTAAACGGATTAGGAATATCCAAAAAAATCGTTTTTCCGTCATGATGCATAAGCGATGTTTTTCCATGCATTAAGCGCTCAGCACGAACAACCTCTCCACCGAACACTTGTGCAATGGATTGATGCCCAAGACAAACCCCGAAAATCGGAATCTTCCCAGCAAAGTATTGAATAACCTCCATACTAATACCTGCTTCATTCGGACTACACGGACCTGGTGAAATCATTAAAAAGTCTGGTTTCATATTCTCAATATCTGAAATAGTCACTTCATCGTTACGTTTAACAACAAGCTCTTGTCCGAGTTCCCCAAGAAACTGCACTAAATTAAATGTAAAAGAATCATAATTATCAATCATTAATATCATTTCTCTCACCTAACCGTTTCTTCACTACGTTCTTTTGCACGCCATAAAGCAATCGCCTTTTTTAACGACTCTTTATATTCATTTTCCGGATTTGAATCAATTACAATTCCCGCTCCTGCTTGTACATGAGCCTTTCCATCTTTAGCAAGAAGTGTTCTAATTACAATATTCAATTCTGTATCTCCAGAATAACCGATCCAACCGATTGAACCTGTATAAATCCCTCTGCGAACAGGTTCTAATTCTTCAATAATTTCCATCGTACGTATTTTCGGGGCACCAGTAATTGTTCCCCCAGGGAATACAGCCTTCACTAAATCAAAAGCATCTTTATCTTCATCCACCTCACCACGCACATTAGAAACAATATGCATTACATGTGAGTATTTCTCGATTACCATAAATTCATCTACTTCTACAGTGCCATATTTACAAACACGCCCTAAATCATTTCGTTCTAAATCTACAAGCATGACGTGCTCTGCTCTTTCTTTTTCGTTCTCAATTAATTCTCTGGCTAATACTTCATCCTCTTGCTCATTCGCACCTCTAGATCTCGTTCCAGCAATTGGTCTTGTACTTACTTCGGTTCCTTGTTTCTTAATTAATAACTCCGGTGATCCACTAACAATTTGAAAATCTCCAAGCTCCAAGTAACCCATATATGGAGATGGATTAATTTCGCGAAGACTTGTATAAATTTCTAGCGGGTGTGTTTGTAACGTTCTTTCTTGTCTCGTCGACAAGTTTACTTGAAACACATCACCAGCACCAATATATTCTTGAATACATTCAACCGCCTTCATAAAGCTTTCTTCTGTAAAAGCAACTGCTTCACTTTTCTTTTCAGGGCATGCAAATGGTATAGTCACTTCCGGCGCTTCTGTCGCCCAAAGAACCTTCCACTCATTTAATCGCTCTTTTGCCTCTTCATGCTCATCTACATAATGTGTAATAATCCATAATACTTTCTCTTCTCGATCATACACAAACACATCATCAAATAATAAAAAGAATATATCAGGTATATTAATGTCATCCTCCGCAAGAGAAGGAAGTTTTTCAATATAACGGATGCAATCATAACTAAAGTAACCAATCGCACCACCTTGAAATGGCGGGTATTCCGGATTATAGTCCGTTTCCCATCGCTCCATATATTCCTGCATTAAATCTAATGGGTTTCCTTGCTTTATTATTTCCTTACCACTTTCGCTTATATGTAACGTTTCATCCTTCCCTCGGATTACCGCTACTGGGTTCAACCCCACAATGTTATAACGACCGCCACGTCCACTTTCTAACAAAATATGTTGCGGTTTATCCTTAGAAAGAAATTTATATTGCTTAAAGAAATCTAACTGATATGGAATAGAAAGCGCTAAAGATTTTCTTCGTTGCATATCAACACCCCGTCTTCTTTTATCCCACCTTCTTAAAGTAACCACCACAAACTACATTCATTATGTATATAGAACGGTTATACTCGAAGGCTAGTGAAAATAAATTAATTATACTACCTCTTATTTTACATGAAGTTTTCTAGTCATTCACTCTTTTCCTATTTCCAATCAAAAAAGAAAAAGCATCCTTTTTCAAGGATGCTTTTTCAATCACATATAATTAAGACTCAAATTGATAAAGTGGTGTACTTAAATAACGTTCACCGTTACTTGGGATAATAACAAGTACCTTTTTCCCCTTACCTAACTTTTTCGCAATTTCTGTTGCCGCATAAATAACCGCTCCAGAAGAGATACCAACTAAAATACCTTCCTCTTTAGCCACTCTTCTTGCATATTCAAATGCTTGCTCCGTTTTCACTTGAACAATTTCATCATATACTTCTACATCCAATGTCTCTGGGATGAATCCCGCCCCAATTCCTTGGATTTTATGTGGACCTGGTTTCCCACCAGATAATACTGGTGAATCCGCAGGTTCTACTGCATAAATTTTAATATCTTTATACGCTTCCTTCAGTACTTCACCAGCACCAGTAATCGTTCCACCTGTGCCAATACCTGCAATAAACGCATCTAATTGATCGCCCATTTGTTCAACAATTTCTGGCCCTGTTGTTAAACGATGAATTTCTGGATTCGATTGATTTTTGAACTGTTGCGGTATAAAGTAACCATGCTCTTTTGCTAATTCAGTCGCTTGACGAATTGCTCCACCCATTCCTTCAGGCCCTGGAGTCAATACTAATTCCGCACCGTAAGCACGTAATAAATTACGACGCTCAATACTCATTGTTTCTGGCATTACTAAAATTGCCTTATATCCTTTAGCGGCCGCTACCATCGCTAAACCAATTCCTGTGTTACCACTTGTTGGTTCAATGATTGTATCGCCTTCTTTTAATAATCCTTTTTTCTCAGCATCTTCAATCATAGCTAATGCAATACGATCTTTAACGCTGCTCCCTGGATTCATAAATTCTAATTTTAAGTATATATCTGCGCTGTCTGATTCTACGATGCGGTTCAACTTAACGATCGGCGTTTTCCCGATTAATTCTGAAACTGATTGTGCCACTCGCATTCCTGTCACTCCTAACACCGAGTATTTTTATTGGTTTTATCTATATTTAGATTTTGTCAGAAAATTCCCTGTTTGTCAATCTATTTAGGGGGTGAATCCCCTTAATTTCCTTATTACAAACTCTCGATTAAATTTGTAATATCTTCTTTAGAGAACTTGTATCGCTCATTACAGAAATGACAATGAACTTCTGTCTCTTCTTCTTCTGCACGAACTTGCTCTAACTCTGTTTTACCTAAACTAATTAACACACTCTCAATACGTTCGCGTGAACATGTGCAATTAAATTGAACATCCATCGTTTCTAATACTTTTACTTTATCTTCTCCAAGAACTGCATACAGTAACTCTTCTGGAGAAAGCCCTTGTTCAATTAACGTTGATACAGGAGGAATGTTCTGCAAACGATCTTCAATGAATGAAATTGTTTCTTCCTGTGCACCTGGCATAATTTGAAGGATAAATCCACCTGCCGCTAATACGCTGTCATCTCCGTTTACAAGAACGCCAACTCCTACAGAAGAAGGTGTTTGCTCAGAAACTGCAAAATAATACGTGAAGTCTTCTCCTAATTCTCCTGAAACAATTGGAGATTGACCAATAAACGGCTCACGCATACCAATATCTTTAATTACTGTTACAAATCCTTCAGTACCTACCGCTTGATATACACGTAATTTCCCTTGTTCCGTTCCTTCAAAATCAACATGTGGATTCGTTACATAACCACGTACATCCCCATTCGCATGAGCATCTACTAAGATGGGGCCAATCGGACCATTACCTTCTACCTTAATCGTTAACTTTTGGTCACCTTTTAACATTGCGCCCATCATTGTACCTGCAGTTAAAGAACGACCAAGTGCCGCTGAAGCTGTTCTCCATGTGTCATGACGTCTTTGCGCCTCACTTACTGTGTTTGTAGTACGTACACTATATGCACGCACTTCTCCATCAAACGCTAACGCTTTTACTAAATAATCTTTCATACTCATTTATTCACCTTTCTCATGCTGTAAATTTGCATTACGCTCGTATAACATATACAAACCTTTTAATGTTAAAAATGGATCTACAACATCAATTACATTCGATTCTTCTGAAATTAATTTCGCCAATCCACCTGTCGCAATAACTTTCGGTTCTTGTTTAGCTTCCTCTTTCATACGCTTAACAATACCTTCCACTTGTCCAACATAACCATAAAGAATACCCGATTGCATCGCACTTACCGTATTCTTTCCAACAACACTGCTTGGTTTTGTAATTTCAATACGAGGAAGTTTTGCCGCTCTACTATATAAAGCCTCTGCTGAAATCATAATTCCCGGCGTAATAACTCCACCCATATAATGCTTTTCTTCGTTAATATAACAATATGTAGTAGCCGTACCAAAATCGACAATAATAAGCGGACTTCCATATAAGTGGATTCCTGCTACCGCATTTACAATTCGGTCCGCGCCTACTTCACGTGGATTTTCATATTTAATATTTAGCCCCGTTTTTATTCCAGGACCTACTACAAGCGGTTTAATTTTAAAATATTTTTCACACATGCGCTCTAAAGCAAACATAATTGGTGGTACGACTGAAGACACGATAATACCTTTCACATCTTCAAACGAAAGACCTTCATGCTCAAGCAACTGCTTTACAAGCATTCCATATTCATCTTCTGTCTTATGACGATCTGTTTCCATGCGCCAATGTTGACGAAGTTCCCCCTCTTCAAACACGCCTAGTACAGCATTTGTGTTCCCTACATCCAATACAAAAATCATATTCTCACCACTTATCTTATTTAATCTATATTTGTTCAGTATGTATAAAACTTATAAAAACATCATATCACACATACTTATATAATCAGCTTTTCTATCCTCATCATTGTACAAAAAGATTACGTTCTATTTCAATTTTAATACCAAATTTATTTAAATTCTTTTTCTACTTCATTTCGTTCCACAAATAAAAAAGGAGTGACTATCGTCACTCCTTCATCTCTTACTTATCTTCTGATTCTTCATCGTCCTTCTTCATGTTGATGTTTACTTTCACATCAGCTGAAGATGTTGGACGTTCTGGCAATCTGCCGTAATCACATAAATGATTGATTTGCTCTGCATCTAACGTTTCTACTTCAAGTAACGTTTTCGCAATAAGATCTAGTTTATCACGATTTTCAGTAAGAATTTCTTTCGCGCGAGCATAACAGTCTTTCATAATCGTTTGCATTTCCACATCGATTTCATGTGCAATTGCATCACTGTAGTTTTGTTCTGAATGGAAGTCTCTTCCTAAGAACACTTGACCACCTTGTGAGCTACCAAATTGCATTGGTCCAAGCTTATCACTCATACCGAATTCCGTAACCATACGTCTTGCAATGCCAGTCGCACGTTGGAAGTCGTTGTGAGCACCTGTACTCACTTCACCAAACACAATCTCCTCAGCTACTCGACCACCAAGTAAACCAGTGATTTTATCAAGTAACTCTGGCTTTGTCATGAAGTAACGATCTTCTTTCGGAAGCATTACTGCATATCCACCAGCTTGACCACGAGGGACAATTGTTACTTTATGAACGACATCTGCTTCATCAAGAACAACACCAATTACAGTGTGGCCCGCTTCATGGAAAGCAACGATATTACGTTCTTTTTCAGAGATAACACGACTCTTCTTAGCCGGACCTGCAATAACACGATCCGTCGCTTCATCAATGTCACTCATATCAATTTTCTTCTTATCTTGACGCGCAGCTACTAAAGCAGCTTCGTTTAATAAGTTTTCAAGATCGGCACCAGAGAATCCTGGCGTACGAGTTGCAATTGCTCTTAAGTTGATATTCTCATCAAGCGGTTTATTACGAGCATGTACTTTCAGTACAGCTTCACGGCCATTTACATCTGGACGATCGACTGTAATTTGACGGTCAAAACGACCTGGACGTAATAATGCTGGGTCAAGAATATCAGGACGGTTTGTCGCAGCGATGATAATAATACCTTCGTTTGCACCGAATCCATCCATTTCAACAAGCAATTGGTTCAACGTTTGCTCACGCTCATCATGGCCACCACCAAGACCTGCGCCACGTTGACGTCCTACCGCATCAATTTCATCAATGAAAATGATACAAGGAGCATTTTTCTTTGCGTTTTCGAATAAATCACGTACACGTGATGCACCGACACCGACGAACATCTCTACGAAATCAGAACCACTGATAGAGAAGAATGGAACGCCTGCCTCACCTGCAACGGCACGTGCTAGTAAAGTTTTACCTGTACCTGGAGGTCCTACTAATAGAACACCCTTCGGAATACGGGCACCAACTTCAGCGAACTTACGAGGGTCTTTCAAGAATTCAACTACCTCAACAAGCTCTTGTTTCTCTTCATCCGCTCCAGCAACATCTCTGAAACGAACTTTTTTCTTTTCGTCATTATATAACTTCGCCTTACTTTTCCCGAAGTTCATAACACGGCTACCGCCGCCCTGAGCTTGGTTTAATAAGAAGAAGAATAAAATGAAGATAATAACAAACGGAATGATAGAAGTAAAGAATGTTACCCAAGCACTTGTTTCTTCTGCTGGTTGATACTTAACTTCAGCACCTTGCGCTTTGTCATTAATTTTCTTTTGTAATTCCTCAGTATTTGGTGCATAAGTAACAAATTGTTCTCCTTGGCTAGAGTTGTTAAATTGTCCTTTTACCTCAAACACACCATTTTTCGGTTGAAGTTGCACATTACGCACTTCACCTTTTTCTAGTTTAGTAATGAATTTATCGTAGCTAACTGATGTCGTTTTTTGTGTCGAACCATTAAAATAGCTCACGATTCCAATTACTACTAGGAATATCAGTAAATAAAAGATGGTATTACGGAAGATACGATTCATTCCTAACCTCCTCTCACGGCATAAACACTATAGTAAATCGTAACATAGAAAAAATTTCCTATACAATTGTGACGCCTGTATTTAATTAATTTGAGTAAACGCTTGGTTTTAATACTCCTACATAAGGAAGATTACGGTACTGCTCTTTATAATCTAATCCATACCCTACAACAAATTCATGCGGTACAGTAAATCCAACATAATCCGCTTTCAAATCTACTTTGCGGCCTGTTGGCTTATCTAATAACGTAACAATTTTTACAGATTTCGCTTTACGATATTTAAATAGGTCTACTAAGTAGCTTAACGTAAGACCGCTATCAATAATATCTTCAACGATTAAAATATCGCGACCTTCTACAGAAGTATCAAGGTCTTTTAAAATTTTCACTTCGCCTGTTGAAACAGTAGAGTGACCGTAACTAGATACAGCCATAAAGTCCATTTCAAGATATGTATCTGTTCTCTTTAATAAATCTGCCATGAATGGCATTGCACCCTTTAATACGCCGATTGCAAGAGGTACTGTGTTTTTATAATCCTCTGCAATAATTGCGCCTAATTCGAGCACCTTTTCTTGTATTTGTTCTTCAGAAATTAATACTTTTTCGATATCTTGATTCATCATTTCATTATCCTCCCGGAAGACTCCTTGCTTTTGTAGTGAATAATCATATATTTATCCTTCTTTGCCGTCTCTTTCGAGATAGCAAATGCAGATCGCTTCAACAAGGGTATCCAAATAATATTCCCACTTGCATCACAAACGACCGGCCATTCTTCTCTTTTTTCTCTTGGTACTTTTGCTTCGATAAAAATAGTTTTTATCTTTTTTGTGCCATTCATACCTTGTATTGACATACGATCTCCATTTTCTCTAGAACGAATACGAAGTGGATATGATATATCATTATACTTAGCAACAAATACTGTTTCATTCATGTTACTTGGTATATCTTCGCTCACCTCTGCTACAAGCTTATCCCCGTTCGATAGCGTAATTGTCCCGGGAATTGATAAATCTTGTAAAAAAGGAGAAACAATTTCTTGTTTAAATCCAAAGCTGCACTCCTCGTATGCGCGAACAATTTTTAAATCACCTGGGAAATCAAGTGAACCCGAAGGTTGTGTTCGCTTAAAAAACTCAATCACTTTGTCAATATGTATAGAGGAAAGAGAAGATGGAATCTTATATTCATAAAGATAGTTTAATATTAGTTGAATCCCTCTTCTTTGTAAAGGCATAGACATGGATTCAAAGGCAGGAATTGATAAGCTAATTTGTTTATCACTTTTTTTTGTAATTACTTTATTCATTTTCTCAAAAGCTAATTCCTGCAAATACGCCTCATCCTCTTGCATCTGCATGCTAAATTTTTGGAATTTCTCATGCACTTGTGAATTTTCTTCTTTCAAATGCGGAAGGACATATTTACGTAATCGATTCCTTGTATATACTTCCTTTTTATTACTTGGATCTATACGAGGAATTATTTTTAGCTTATTACAGTAATCAACAATTTCTTCCTTCGTTACTCCAAGTAACGGCCTAATTAAATATCCATTATGAAAAGGACGCTTCACTGCAATGCCTGCATATCCTTTCGGAGTACTCCCTCGCACAAGGCGCATTAAGATCGTCTCTACTTGGTCATCACCATGATGTCCAAGGGCTACATATCTCGCATCATATTTCTTCATTATTCTTTCCAAAAATGCATATCTGCATTCTCTAGCAGCAACTTGTGCATTCATCCCGTATTGCTGTTGATATTGCGACACATTAATCCTTATCGTTTCGCAAATAACTCCCAGTCCCTTACAAAGTTCCTGCACAAACTGTAGGTCCTCATGAGATTCATCACCTCTAAACATATGATCCACATGTGCCACTACAATTTCAAACTGTTTTGCTGCTCTTTTTTCTAACAAATAATATAGAAGAGCCAAAGAGTCAGGACCACCAGAAACCCCTACAACAATCGTTGAATGTTCCTTTAATACATCATGCTGCTTTACAAAGTCATCTACCTTTTCAACAAATGTATATTTCAACTTCGTAATCACCTTTCATTAAACAAGAACAGCAACGTTAGTTACCTTGTTTATAATGGTACAACTTTTACAAACATTGTGCAAAAAAAAGATATACAAAAATTACATTTTTATCTTACATCATCCGTACATATTCACAAAAATAATAATATTATCTGTTAAAGCAAAAAAACCTAGGCATCCACCTAGGTTTTTAGAAAGAAACAGCAATAGAGAAACTTCACACTTGAAATTTATTGTGCCTGCATTCCTACAATTGGAATCGTAGCCCACTTTGGCATATTTTTCTTCACTTTCGCCACAACAATAGTCATATCGTCATTTATATAACCATCACAAGAGCGAATCACCTCTTCCATAATGATATCAGCAATTTCTTGTGGATCTTCGGTTTGTAATTCTTTAATTTTTCGTTTCATCCATAGTTCATGATTCTCCACATGTTGCGCTCCCTCAAAAATCCCATCGCTCATCATAATAAGAATATCACCCGTTTTTAATTGTTCACCTACTACATCAACTTCAACATCCTCAATAATTCCCATCGGTAAATTACTTGCCTCAATTTTCAAAATATTATTTGCACGTTTAACAAAACTCGGTGTCGACCCAATCTTTAAAAACTTCGCGCTCGCATCCCGCAAATCTACCATAGCTAAATCTAACGTCGTAAACATCTCTTCTGTTGTCCTTAAAGAAAGAATAGAATTGATAGACTTAATCGCTATTTCCTCATCAATGCCTGATTGAAGTATTTTTTGTAATAATTTCACCGTTTCTTTACTCTCCATATGAGCTCTTTGCCCATTTCCCATACCATCACTAATTGCAAGCGCATATTTACCGACACTTAGATCCATCATCGCATAAGAATCACCCGAAACAAACCCACCGCCTTTTGCAGCTGTAGCCAACCCAGTATCAAGAGAATACGTTTTTGCCGAACCAAATGATATTAAGCTGTGACCGTTCGGATAAGAAGACTTTTCTTCATGTTTAACAACTATATTTTCCTTTAGAATATCCGAAAGCATCGGTGCAACTAATTTTTCACACTCTCCATGTTCATTAGATGCAACGGGAATTAGCATTTCAATATCAATACTTCCTCTATCTAAACAATAAATATCAACGTGCTCTATTTCTACACCAAAATCACGAAACGCTTGCAAGATCTGTTCTTCTTGTACTTGATGATTTTCTCGTTCTCTTTGTATCTCCTTAGCAAAATCCTCCATAACTTTTGATACACCTAATAGTTGCTCCGCTACTATTCTACGATTTTCTTTCATTTGCTTTCGTAATTTCTGTCCCTCATAGAAATGATCTAATTCACCAGCTACTAAATCCGTCACTTTCTTTCCTCTCACACAATGCTTGTCCCATTCACGGACTAACTTCCGATTATGCTGCAACGTCCCCTCTTCCGTTTCACTCATTATTTGTTTCATATAGTCGTACGTTTTATCGAAATTAACTACCCAGCATTGGTCCTTTTTAAAGCATGTTTGACATGTTTTTGCAGTAATTGTGCTTAAGAACAAATCTGCCTCCGTCTCTTTATCTTCCTCCTCCACATATCCATATACAGAAAAGCTATTAGATAAAGCAGCAAATACATTGGCAAATTGATTAATTTTATTCGCTGTAACATCACGCATCCTTCTTAAATACTGTTGTTGATCTTGCGAATGTTCCTGTGTGCCTGGCATGAATTTAGCAATACGATCCATAACAAGTTTCGGTGTTAATAAGAAGAACGCAATCGCCACACCAGATTCAATTAAAGTTGTCACAATGTTTGTTTGTTTGTCTACATATAGCGTAATCAAGCTCGTCCCAATTAATAAACCTAAACTAACACCTAAACGCTTTCCTTCTTTTAACAAACCACCAAGCAACCCAGAAAAAGCAAGCAGACTAAGTTGAGACAAACTAGAGACATTCGCTAAACTTAATATTAATCCAGTGACGACCCCCACTGTAGATCCTGTAGCCGCCCCCGCGATAAATGCAAACACGAGCACTAAATACCTAGTAAAAATATGTTGAATAGAAGCGTCATATACAAACCAATCTGTTGTACCTGTTAAAACAGAAGCTAGTAATATAATTAAACAAACAATTTCTTCTGTCTCTAGCGCTTGTTGTTTACCTTTTCGTTCGACTAAAAGCGGAACACTTTGTAAAAATATCATAGTTAATACGAAGCTAAGCCCTGCCTCAATCGTACTAACGAGTAAATCGTACATGGTAACAGTTTGTTGCGCAAAATATACGACAACTAAATGCGCGGTTAATGCGGAGATAAATACTTGGAATGGAACAAGTCCGACAGTTTTACGTGTAAACCGACTAAAGAAGATATTATAAATGAAGAAAGTAAAAATAGATGCAAAGGTAAAGAATAAATTATCTATCGAAACTGAAAGTGCGCCCCCCATTAGAGCCAAGAACGCGAGCGGCATTTTATCCCGCTTCATAACATAAACAGCAGCAAAAAATGGCAGTGCAAACGGTAAAATGTTTGTTAATATATATGCTCGTCCCAAAAGAAAACCAATAACAACAATAATAAATCCCCATCTAAAGAAAACTTGTTCAAACTTCATTCGCAACTTACTTGTCCACTTTCCTGCTCCAAGCTGACTCTCATTCATTGCCAATGCACTTGTATTCATAGTATTCCTTCCTGCTTTAGGCATATTTTTAACACCACCTGCATAGTTTAATTACTGTCATTATAAAAGATGATTATTGGGATTTTTGTCAAAACAACAGTTTTCACTTTTATAATCGTTCGACTTTTTATTCGAAATAACTCTACATATATACACGGTATGTAATGTATCTCTACTATTTTAATCGAACATTCAGAAAATATAGGGTGATTTTGTAGAAGTGTTGTATGTCTTAATTTATTTAATAAAAAAAGATCATGCAAATTTGCATGATCTTTTTAGGATGACCCGTACGGGATTCGAACCCGTGTTACCGCCGTGAAAGGGCGGTGTCTTAACCACTTGACCAACGGGCCGTTAAATTAAATATAGCGGCGGAGGGGATCGAACCCCCGACCTCACGGGTATGAACCGTACGCTCTAGCCAGCTGAGCTACACCGCCATGTCGTCTTATTTAACGGACAATTAGTATCTTACCTCAGATATAATTTAAAGTCAACACATCTTGAAAACTTTTTTAAAAATATATTTTTACATATAAAAAAGCACCCTGAGCAATCGCCCTGGGTACCTCTCTATATGCTAAGAATTAAACGTTCTTATTATCCGCGACGTGCGCCACGGCCACCACGTTTAGATTCTGTGTTACGCTTTAAAGAAGTTAAACGATCTTCACTATCCTTTAAGAAACGTGCCATCTTTTGCTCGAATGTTTCTTTTGGAGCTCGTTCGTTACCGCCGCCACGGTTATCTCTATTGAAAGAACGATTATTACGTTGTGGACGTCCAGAACGTTGTTGATCGCCACCACCGCGTTGGTATTCACCACGTGGACGATCTCCTTCTGTTTTTTCACGCTCTTTCGCTTTTTTAATAGATAGACCGATCTTGCCATCTTTTTCAACGTTAATAACTTTTACTTCTACTTGGTCGCCCACTTTTAAGTGATCGTTAATATCTTTCACATAATTATCAGCAACTTCACTAATATGAACAAGACCCGTTAAGCCTTCTGGCAGCTCCACAAAAGCCCCAAAATTTGTAATACCTGTTACTTTACCCTGTAACTTGCTGCCTACCTCGATTGACATAAAAAAAATGCTCCTCCTTAGTGGTTAAAAAGTCAAATTTTACTTTATTATATATAATCCTAAAATATAGTGTCAATAAGACATACTCTACTTAGAAACAGGAAAAATTATCTCCCCTTTTCCAGAGAAGAAATAATCCCTTCTAGCAATCTTTAATACGTACTCTTCATCATTTAACTTTTGAACTTCGTCTTTTAGACTCTTTTCTTTATTCGTTAATGAATCCAGTTCTTTTTTCATGTCCTTAACTTTTGCTTCTTTTGCTCTAATGGAACTGTTTTGTTGATAAAACGTTACACTAATACTCGCAATAATTGTAAAAGCAAAGACAAGAAAAACCGCTAAACGGCGATAAAGTCGCTTCCTGTTCTCATCCGTTTGTATTATATGCTCTTTAACAGGATTTGGACTCTGTTTTTCGATTGTTCTTTGTCTCAGTTCCCTCATTTCCGAGGTCCCCCTAACTTCTTTTTTATACGCTCCCATAATTGGAAGATATGTCCCTTTAATTTTGCTATATATTGCAGGAACCCTACATGTTTCATTATAAAAAGTTTAACACGATTAGGGAGAAGTTTCCATATGAGCGAAGCAATAAATCGAACAGGCAAGAAAAAAACTTTCCATATGAAAAGTAATATCCAAATCACCATTTTCCATAACACATGTCCAATTGAAAGCAGTATACGAAATAAGAATAATATAAATGCAATAAATAG
The DNA here is from genome assembly GCF_007558965.1 of Bacillus sp. HY001. Lineage (NCBI taxonomy): Bacteria > Bacillati > Bacillota > Bacilli > Caryophanales > Bacillaceae > Bacillus > Bacillus sp. HY001. The sequence continues at coordinate 19,395 of NZ_VLTE01000022.1, forward strand.
CTGCGCTATAATAATAACAGGTTTTATCATGAGTAGCTTTATAATTTGAACAAAAAAGTGTGTTGTTTGCATAAAAATATAGATGAGAAAATTTAACAATCTCATGTATATTGCTTTCAATAAGCTTTGATACGCCGCAAAACCACATAATAATGCCAAAAATACATATATACGTAGTTCAGCTTCATTTACAAGAAGCAATACGTAAAAAACGAATAATGCTTGGACAATCCAAAATAGTATATCATATATAAATACAAGCCAACGTTTACGTTCCTGACGATTTAAAAATCGTTGGTATGTATCTAAAGATGCCCCAACCCAAGCACCCATTCCGATCATTGAGAGCATCGTATACAACTGAATTGTTAGGCTCATTTAAACAACTTACTAAAGAATCCTTTAGTTTTCTCCCCTTGGTTCTCATCAATATACAGCATCTCATGAACTTTCCCTTTAATCGATACAACACCTTTTTCCACATCTAAATTTTTCATTTGCAAATTTTGACCACGAATTGTTAAAAAGCCCATTACAGTCTCAAGCAAAAACTCTTCGCTATCAAAACTCTCTACCTGCTTTACACCGGTAATATCAATTACACGCCTGCCACGCATAATAATATCATGCTCTACAGAAACATTTTGTTGATTAGAAGACATAGGTGAGTAACCATTATTCACGTAAATCCCCCCATACATTTATACTAGCTAATAGTAATGTATGAAGGGATAATTGATTTTAGAACAAGCCTTCTTCAGCCTTTACTTTTTCTTCGCGAACTAAGCTATACATATTTGCTGCATCTTCTTTTTTAGTCGTTTCTTTTAATTCGTTTATTTTTACAGTTACTATTTTTTGACCAAAACGAATTGTTAATTCATCAGCTACTTTCACATCCGAACTCGCTTTTGCCACTTGACCATTAATTGCTATTCTTCCTTGATCAGCTACTTCTTTCGCTAATGTTCTTCTTTTAATTAAACGTGATACTTTTAAAAACTTATCTAGACGCATATCAAGTCCCCCTATTAACGCTCTGTTTGTTTTGCCTCTTCCCATAAAACATCTAACTGCTCTAATGATAAATCTTGCATCTCTTTATTCATTTCAGCTACTTTTGCTTCCATGTATAAGAAACGACCGACGAATTTCTCATTCGTTGAATGTAACGCTTCTTCGGGATCTATTTTATAATGACGAGCAATATTCACAAATGCAAATAGTAAATCGCCGAATTCACCTAACATCTTCGCCTCATCCATGTTTGTAACTTCTTGCTGGAACTCTTGCCATTCTTCTAAAGCTTTTTCTATCATCGGTTGTACATCAACCCAATCAAAACCAACCTTGCCAGCTTTTTTCTGGATTTCATAAGCGCGTAGTAACTGTGGCAAACTTTTTGGAACTCCATTTAAAACAGATTCTTTTACGAATCCTTTTTCTTGTTTTTTAATTTCTTCCCAATTAGCAAGTACTTCATCGGCACTATTTACATCTGTATTCCCAAATACATGCGGATGGCGACGAACCATTTTCTCAGATAAAGTTCGAATAATATCATCTATAGAGAACCAACCTTCATCCTCTCCGATTTGGGCATGCAGCATAACTTGTAATAATACATCACCCAGTTCTTCTACTAAGTGATCATCATCCTCTTCATCAATTGCTTCCAACACTTCATAAGCTTCCTCAATTAAATACTTCTTTAAAGATTGATGTGTTTGCTTTTTATCCCACGGACAACCATTCGGTCCACGAAGGTCTGCAATAATTTCTCTAAGCACGTCAAACTGTTGATACAAGGACGCACGTTCCTGAACTGGTGGTACATATACACTCGTTAAATTATTTAATTCCGTTTCATGATCTAACATGTACAACGGCACCTTTTTAACTTGTTCAAATGAAGTCCCTGCAGCTGTTACGATATACACTTCATAATCATCTGGCAGCATCTCCATTAATGTTAATTTCACATCAGATGCAACGAATGCGTCATATACTTGGCAAAAGATTAAATGTTGACGTAATTCTAATTGCCCTCTTTCAAATGATGTAGCATCAATTAATTGGAATCCTTCAATCGGATCAATCTTTAGACTTGCAAACATAGGATCAAGGAAACTTTGTCCACCTTCAATGCGCACTTCAACATTCGCTACTTCGCCTTTTTCCAATAGTAGCTGAACCGTTCTTTCCGCTACAAGCGGATGCCCTGGCACGGCATAGATGATTTCTGCGCCTTCAGCTTGTTCTAACAATGTATTCGCAATTGTTTCATATACAATTTCAAACGTATCATGTGCTTCATACACACTGTCAAAGGCTGTATATTGTATACCTTCTTTCTCCAACTCTTCTATAACGGGATGTTCCTTCGTTCTAACAAACATGTGATCTGCTTCTTTTATTTTTCGATATACACCCATCGTTAACTGATCTAACTCACCAGCACCTAATCCTAAAATAGTAATGATTCCACTCACAACCTGCCACCTCTATCCACTCTTCTTCAAAGAACCTTCTTTTTTCTCTTTTTTCATAACGGTTCCTATTTCCGCTTTTGTAAATACACGTAATTTTAAAATTAAAAACATATATGCCAATCCGCCGATAGCTACACCTAACAACGCCTCAATTGTCGCGATTCCTCTATGTTCCGTATCAATTACTAATCCAGACATTTGCATCACACGCATAAACATTATTAATACAAATCCCATACCGATACCACTAATAACTACACCTAACATATTACGTTTATCGATGAGCGATTCAGATACGGCTTGCGTAAGTAATGCACTATTTAACACAGAAATTACAAGTAACGCAACTAGTGTTGCGATTGCAGCTCCCTTCACACCAAAATACGGCATTAATATATAATTTAAAGCTAACTTTAAACAACTCCCAAATATAACGAATATTGCTGGTTTTAATGTTTGTCCTAACCCTTGCAAAATAGAAGCAGTTGTAATCGACAATGAACTAAATAAAATAGATAAAGATAAAATGGATAAAACATCTGACCCATCACTATTTTCAAACAGCATAATATTCGTAGGCTGAATAATACAAGTTAATCCAATGGCCGCTGCAAATCCAATAACAAATGTTATTTTCATTGCTAACTTTACCTTTTCTCGAATAAAGGAAAGATCTCCTCTTTCCTTCGCCGCTGTAATGATTGGAATAAGCGACAACGAGAAAGAAGTTGTCACGACAGTCCCTAATTGCATAAGCGGGATACTTCTGTCATACACACCTTTTAATACCTTTGCACTTTCAGCTGGCTCTCCTGCTCCAATAAGTAAGGAATAGAAGGAAACCGAATCAGCCATTTGTATAAAAATAAGTACTAAGTTACTAACACAAATCGCCAATCCCTGCCAAAACAGAATTTTAATGATCCTCTTTTTGCCCTTAATTCTCTTTACACTTTTGAAGAATATAGAACGAAAGTCATGACGCATATAAAGTACAAGTACGATAATCCCAATCAGTCCACCTGCGATTGAACCTAACATAGCACCTGCACCGACTGTATATAAATCAAATCCGTGAGCAATTAGGAATAGAGATAAAAATACAATAATAGAAACACGAATCGTTTGTTCTATCACTTGCGAAACAGCTGTTGGCATCATATTATTGAACCCCTGAAAATATCCTCTTGCTACAGATAGAAACGGCATCAATATGAATGAAAATGAAATAACACGTAATAACTTATCTAAGTGTGTATCGCCCATAGCTGTTGCAATTGCTTCGGCACCAAAAAACAATGTAAAAAAGCCTACGAAACCAATTCCCAATAAAAACCAAAAAGATACACAAATAATTTCTTCTGCTTCTTTTTGTTTCCCTCGCTCTAATCGTTCCGCAACCATTTTTGAAATTATAATGGGGAATCCATAAGTAGCTAAAATTAAACAAAATCCATAAAACGGATAAATTTGTTGGTAAATATAAAAACCAATATCACCCGCTATATTTTGATATGGAATACGGTAAAAAGCGCTTAATACCTTTGTAACAAAACTTGCGATTGTTAATATAATAGCCCCACGCCAAAAGGCTTGATACTTCTTCGATTCCATACAAGAAAACTCCTTTTTCTATTCTCACCCCTCGTATTATATCATAAAGAAAAGGACAAGCTTCCTTACCTACACGAGTAATAATACGTTCGTGCAACGCTAGAAATGTTCAACGAAAAAAGGTAGCAAAGCGCTACCTTTTTTCAATATACATATATCTCCAAATAATTGATTTCTCAAGAAGAAATATCATAATTAGGAAAGATTGCTACTTCTAAAATTCAATATGGCCTTACTGCTCCATTTGTTTCGCTAAAAAGCTCGCAGCTGTATTTACTGACTTATGCTCTACTTCACTTATAATGGCCTCTTTAGAGAAGATAATAACAGCTCCAATTGGATCCCCATTCGCAACAATCGGGCCAATTGTATAAGAACTAACTTTTTCTGTTACTCCATCAATAATTGAAATTTCGCTTTCATCCGTCATAATTACAGACTTACGATCTTCCATTGTCTTCTCAATTAAATCGCCAACGCTTTTATTTAAGTATTCTTTTTTAGATATGCCTGCTACCGCAATAATAGAATCACGATCGCATACAAGCACATTATGTCCTAAGCTATCGTATAAAGCTTCCGTATATTCTTTTGCAAAATCACCTAGTTCACTAATCGGAGAATATTTCTTCAAAATCACTTCTCCATCGCGATCAACAAATATTTCTAATGGGTCTCCTTCTCGGATACGTAAAGTTCTACGAATTTCCTTCGGGATTACTACCCTACCTAAATCATCAATTCGACGTACGATTCCAGTTGCTTTCATTCTAATGCTGCCTCACTTTCTACTGATGATGAAAGTGGTGAATTTACCTGTTCATGTAAAAATCACCAACTGTTAGACATAGTATTTTACACATTAGTTCTTCTATGCACGCCGAATTGTATTTTTTTATCTAATATTAGGCATTTATGACTTCTTTTTTTACATCTGGTAGACCTTTTAATAAATTTTCAGCAATTGTTAACCACTTCGATGTCTCTAAGCCATTTGTTTTCATAACGATTTTCAATTGTGATCCTTCCATCCCTAAACCAATCATACGTCCAAAACTATTTCCAAGCATGAATAATTTTCCGCCATCAATATTTTGACTTGCTTGTTCTGAGAACAGAATCGTTACTTCAAATTTATTTTGCTTAATTAACTCAATTTGTTCTTTCATTGCCAATACTTTAATATTTGCAATTTGTAATAAGTAACCAACTTCTTGCGGGTAATCACCAAATCTATCTATCATCTCTTCCTGCAACTCTTCAATATCCTCCATTGCAGAAACGCCTCTAAACTGTTTATACATCATAATTTTTTGTTTACTATCTGAAATATAAGCATCTGGTAAATATGCATCTACTTCTAAATCAATTTCAACATTAACTGTATTTTCAACCCCATCTGTTCCTCTACGCTGTTCAATTGCATCTTTTAACATTTGAGAATATAGATCAAATCCGACAGAATCAATAAATCCATGCTGTTCGGCACCTAACAAGTTACCTGCACCACGAATAGATAAGTCTCTCATCGCAATTTTGAAACCTGATCCAAGCTCTGTGAACTCTTTAATGGCTTGTAGACGCCTCTCTGCAACTTCTGATAACACTTTATCTCGTTTGTATGCAAAGTATGCATATGCAACACGATTAGAACGTCCGACACGCCCACGAAGCTGATACAACTGCGATAATCCCATACGATCTGCATCAAATACAATTAACGTATTTACATTCGGAATATCTACACCCGTCTCAATAATTGTTGTACTTACAAGAACATCATGCTGTCCCTCTAAAAACGATAGCATAACAGACTCTAATTCACTTTCGTTCATTTTCCCATGTGCATAAGTTACACGTGCGTCTGGAACTAACATCGAAATTTCATCTGCTTTTCTTTCGATATCCTCCACACGATTATATAGGAAGTAAATTTGCCCACCTCTTGCAAGCTCTCGTTCTATCGCTTCTCGCATTAACGCTGGATTATACTCTACTACATACGTTTGAACTGGGAAACGATTTTCTGGTGGTGTCTCAATAACAGATAAGTCACGCACACCAAGCATAGACATATGGAGTGTACGCGGAATCGGAGTTGCCGTTAATGTTAATACGTCAACATTTGCTTTTAATTGTTTAATTTTTTCTTTATGCGTTACACCAAATCTTTGTTCTTCATCAATAATAAGGAGACCTAAATCTTTATACGTAACATCTTTAGATAAAATACGATGCGTTCCAATTACGATATCTACCGTACCATCTCTTAAGCCTTTAATTGTTTCATTTTGCTGTTTTCTCGTACGGAATCTACTTAATAATCCTATATTGATTGGATAATCTTGAAAACGCTCTCGAATTGTTTCATAGTGTTGTTGTGCAAGGATCGTTGTCGGCACTAAAATGGCAACTTGTTTTTCATCCATAATTGCCTTAAATGCCGCACGGATAGCTACTTCCGTTTTTCCATATCCTACATCACCACAAAGAAGCCTATCCATCGGACGTCCACGTTCCATATCTTTCTTAATCTCTTCAATAGAACGTAATTGATCCTCTGTCTCTTGATACGGGAAAGAAGATTCAAATTCTTGTTGTTCTGCCGTATCTGGTGTATATGCATAACCCTTTGAGGCTTCGCGTTCAGCATATAATTTAATGAGATCATCCGCAATGTCTTGTACAGATTTTTCAACTTTCGTTTTGACCTTCTTCCAGTCATTTCCGCCCAATTTATAAACTTTAGGATCCTTACCTTCAGATCCTACATATTTTTGCACTTGGTCAATTTGTTCAATTGGAACGTATAACTTATCATTACCTTGATATTTAATATTCAAGTAATCTTTATGAACGCCATTAATCTCTAACGTCTCGATACCTAAGAATTTACCTATACCATGATTAACATGAACTACATAATCTCCAACTTTTAATTCCGAATAACTTTTAATACGTTCGGCATTAGATAACTTTTGCTTACGTTGTGATTTTTTAACTTTCTTATGAAAAAGCTCTTTTTCAGTAATAACAACAAGCTTTTGCATCGGCATTTCAAATCCTGCATGTAAATCACCTACAGCAATTTGTAACCTTCCAGGCAATAATATATCTGTGCCCTCTACGATATCTGCCTCAATATCATAATCACTTAAAATATGTTGTAATTTTTTCACACGTTCATCATCAGTTCCGAGCACAACAGTCGTAAAATGCCCTTCGTTCCATCTGTCAATTTCAGTTTTCAACAACTGCATCTGCCCATGGAAATCTTGCATTGTTTTACATGTCACATTCACAATATTTTGCGGATGTGTATGTGCTATATGACGTAAGAATAACGTTAAATATACAAAACTTCTTTTTTTATGATGAAGAAATTCCTCAAACGAGTGTGAGAAAGATAAATCTTGAATAATTGTTCCCTCACCAAGAAGTGAGATATACCATTCCGCCTCTTCCGTTTCAAGATGTGATGCTGTTTCTTGAATACGGGAAATCTCATCTAAAACCACAATACCATCTTCTGGTAAATAATCTATCAGACTAGCAGGTTCGTTATAGAAAATAGATAAATATTTAAACATCTGTTCTATACTTTGCCCGTTTTTTAACATCTCAATTTCATGACTTACCGTCTCAAGCACTGTAGTCTTCAATTTATCATCGGAAAGTTTTTGCATCGTCTTAGTTAAGCCTTCCTCAAGACGCTTAATTCCCGACTTCAATTCTTCCTGTGAAAATAAAAACTCTGTTGCTGGACCAAATCTAACACTTTCTTTTTTATCTTGAGAGCGCTGTTCATCCACATCAAATAATCGAATAGAATCAACTTCTGTGTCGAAAAATTCAATACGAAACGGTAACTCTTCAGTTAATGGATAAATATCTAATATTCCTCCGCGCAAACTGAATTCCCCAGGAGCTTCTACCATCGACTTACGCTCATAACCAATGTGATGTAAAGTATGCAAGAATGTATCTAAATCAATCTCTTGCCCTAGATTAATTTCGATTTGCCTTTGCTTCCACAATTCTTTCATTGGTAAAAATCTGCGTAGTCCTGCAACCGGTGCTACAATAATCCCATTCTCTCCTGCAGCTAAACGATTTAACACTTCAATACGTTGCGCCTTCAATTCTGGGCTTGCAACACCAATTTCTGATGCTATCAATTCATTTACTGGGTATAGCCACACATCTTTTTCACCAAGTAACGCCACTAAATCTTCATGTACTTTTTGCGCTTGATATAAATTATGCGTCACAATAAGTTGTGATTTTTTTGTTTTTTTATATAAGGCCGCCATTAATAACGAACGAGAAGAGGTTGCCATACCTGATACAAGCTGTTCTTTTAAACCATCTTCTAATCCATTAATAACCGATTGGATCTCTTCATTTTTATAAAATTGCTCTAATAAACCTATCATTTTCAAAACCCCTCTCAACATAAAGAGCAAGCCACTACATTTTATGCAAATATTTCGGAAAAAGAAAACAGAAAAATGCTTTGGACATGCCAAAGCGACAACATTTTATTGCAGAAATTTTTCATATTCATAATACTCAGGATAAGATGCGAGCGTTTCTTGACACGATTCACAAATCGTTTGTATATATATATTTCCATTCTCATGAAAATGAATCATCTCTACTACTTCTTGCTCTGTTAGTTGAAATAAAACGTCGCTATATACTTTTTCTGCAGTAACGGAGCCTACATTACTCCCGCAATGTCTGCAATGATAATAACCTTCCATACTAGCCTCCTAAAAATCCAATTACTACTAGTATGGGTAAAAATAAAACAAAATATTCCCAATCATACCCTTAACTATTGAAGGTATTCATGATTTGAAGGAAAGGTTTATTTAACCATTCTTCACATGCATCCGCTGCTTTTTCAATAGAATGACCCACATCAGGAATTTCTTCCGATGTGAAACGCCCTAATACGTAATCTACTACCTTCATGCCATTTTTCGGACGATCAATTCCCATGCGGATGCGTTGAAACTCTTGTGTTCCTAAATGTGAAATTGTTGATTTCACACCATTATGTCCACCAGCACTACCTTTCATACGAAGGCGTAATTTACCTACAGGAATGTCTAAATCATCGTACAGAACAACGAAGTCCTCAACATCAATTTTATAGTAATCCATGAGCGGACGAATACTTTCCCCAGATAAATTCATATATGTAAGTGGCTTTAATAAGATTACTTTTTCCCCATTAACAAATCCTGCACCAAATACTCCTTTAAATTTTTGTTCATTCAAAGAAATATTCCAACGCTTTGCAAGTTCATCAATTGCCATAAATCCAATATTATGCCTTGTTAATTCATATTCTCTACCCGGGTTCCCAAGTCCTACTATCAATTTCATTCTTGTACCACTACTTTCTTTTTTCGATACGAAAAGACGTAACCAATCTTGGTTACGTCTCATTCTATCCAATTAATTGAATAATACACTTACAGATTCTTCTTCGTATACACGAATGATTGCTTCTCCGATTAATGGAGCAACTGAAAGTTCATGTACTTTGTCGATTTTCTTATCTTCCGGTAATACGATAGAGTTCGTTACAACTAACTCTTTAATATTTGAGTTTTGGATACGCTCAATTGCTGGACCAGATAATACTGGGTGTGTACAGCAAGCATATACTTCAGAAGCACCGTTCTCAACAAGAGCGTTTGCTGCTAATGTAATTGTACCAGCTGTATCAATGATGTCATCAATTAAAATTGCTGTCTTACCTTCAATATTACCGATAATGTTCATTACCTCTGATACGTTCGGACGAGGACGACGCTTATCAATAATAGCGATTGGTGCTTTTAGGCGATCCGCCATTTTTCTAGCACGAGTTACCCCACCATGGTCAGGTGACACGATTACGATATCTTTAAGACCTTTTGTTTCAAAGTAATCTGAAAGAATCGGTACACCCATTAAGTGGTCGATTGGGATATCAAAGAACCCTTGAATTTGTGGAGCATGTAAATCTAGAGTGATTACACGAGTTGCACCTGCTGTTTCAAGCAAGTTTGCTACAAGTTTCGATGTAATTGGTTCACGAGAACGCGCTTTACGGTCTTGACGCGCATAACCATAGTAAGGAATAACAATATTAATTGTTTTTGCAGATGCACGCTTTAATGCATCGATCATAATAAGTAATTCCATGATATGTTCGTTTACTGGGAAGCTTGTAGATTGAATAATGAATACATCGCAACCACGGATACTTTCTTCAATGTTAATTTGAACTTCTCCATCACTAAAACGATCAACAGAACATTTTCCTAGTCCTACTCCAATGTGCTTTGCAATTTGCTCAGCAAGTTCCTTATTAGAGTTTAAAGAGAATACTTTCAAATTAGAATTTAGATATTGAGTCGACATCTAGATTAACCCTCCACATTATGATTTTTTCTTATTCAGCAATTGATCAACATAGTCTTCTTTGTTAACTTGACGTGCACGTGCTACAGATAATGCTTTTGATGGAACATTCTCTGTAATTGTAGAGCCTGCTGCCACATAAGCACCATCTTCAACTGTTACAGGAGCAACAAGGTTTGAATTACATCCAATAAATACCCCGTTACCAATCACAGTTTTGAATTTATTCTTACCATCATAGTTCACCGTAATTGAACCACAACCAAGATTCACGTCTTCTCCAACTTGTGCATCCCCGATATAACTTAAGTGTGAAGCTTTACTTCTATTACCAAAAACAGTTTTTTTGATTTCCACGAAGTTTCCAACGCGTACTTCATCTCCAATAACTGAATCTGGGCGAATATGTGCAAATGGACCAACCGATACTTCTGTACCAAGTTTACTATCATGTACAGTAGATTGACGAATTGTCGTACGATCTCCAATTTCACTATCGCGAATTACTGTATGCGGTCCAATTTCACAATCAGAACCGATTACAGTGTTCCCCTCAATAATTGTTCCTGGATGAAGAACTGTATCACTACCGATAATTGCATCAGCAGAAATATACGTGTTACTTGGATCAATAATCGTAACACCATTTACCATGTTCTTTCGGTTGATACGGTTTTTCATAATAATTTCCGCTTGCGATAGAGCGACTCTGTCGTTAACACCTAACGTTTCATCGAAGTGCTCTGTTTGATAAGCCGATACAATGTGACCTTCATTTTTTAAAATCTCAATAACATCTGGCAGGTAATATTCACCTTGTACGTTATCATTTGAAACTTTAGAAAGCGAAGCGAATAAAGCTTTATTATCAAAACAATACGTACCTGTATTGATTTCTTTAATAGCTAATTCTTTCTCATTTGCATCCTTATGCTCAACAATCTTTTCAACATGACCATTCTCGTTACGAACGATACGACCATATCCAGCAGGCTCTTCTATGTAAGCTGTTAGCACCGTTGCCATTGCCCCTGCTTCTTTATGTTGCTGAAGCAATGATTCCATCGTTTCAGCAGTTATTAGCGGCGTATCACCACAAATAACTAAAGTTGTTCCTTCTTCATTTGCAAGTACACTTGCAGCTTGATCTACAGCATGCGCTGTACCAAGTTGTTCTGCTTGTAATGCAAACTCACTTACGTTTCCTAGCTGTTCTTGTACCATTTCAGCACCATGTCCTACGACTGTTACAAGTTTCTGCAATCCTAATTGAGATACTTGATCGACAACATGTTGTACCATAGGTTTTCCACATACAGGATGAAGCACTTTGTATAGCTTAGACTTCATACGTGTGCCTTTACCTGCAGCTAGAATCACTGCAAATCTGTTTGACATATAGACCCTCCATCGCAACCTATTTATCCATTAACGATATTATCCTAAATCATCATATATTTCAAGAAACACATTTTAACTATTAAATTTTACCATAATTCTCATACGATGTTTTACTCTTTAGTATCTTTTTTAAGAAATAAGCTATACTATTTAAATTGATTTTGAAAAAATTAGAAGTTTTCTTCTTCATTTTAATGAATTCTGAATTTTCCGCACGTAAAATGTATAAAACCACAAAAAAAAAAA
>NZ_VLTE01000215.1:0-1682 GCF_007558965.1 Bacillus sp. HY001
TGTAAAGCACATTTATTTGGTCGTATAGAAAATAAAGATCATGCATTTTATGGTTTGGATTTTGTTCATACAGAATTATCAGAGGATAAAGGGTGGTCTGCACCCCAATTTGCTGCATTTGTTTCGTCGGTAATCGAAACGGGTACTCCCGCTTCAAAAATGGCCGATATCCGAAAAAATTTAAATAACATTGGATTACCTACCTATGATGTCCTATCACCTGAGTTAATGGATTTAATTTCTATTAATGCTGCTAAACTAAATGGCACATTAAATGAATAAAAATTTATACTTTAATGTAGTGTAAGTCCGAAATGTAAAAAGTAAATCTTGCTGGTACGCATGATAAATAGCCGCCTGTTTATTGATTTTTCATCAAATAGGCGGCTGTTTTATAATTTTGTACAGGTAGCTTGCCTAATTATTTTTAGATCAGGACACGTGCTGATCCAGCATTTTAGGATTCTAATGTATGGTCAACAAGGCAGAAAACGCTGTACAGAATCTATGTACAAGTACTAATCCGTGTGAAACATCTGTAGAAGAAACGAAAGAAACTGAATGTAACCTCATTTTATGGACAAGATGTTCCCTTCTAAATAAAGATCAGCAATTAACTAAAACAAGGTTCATAAAATTCGCTTTTTTGCAGCCGTTCTAAGAGGGAGCGACTGCAACTATTTTTATAGTTGATTACATTCCATTAATCTAGAGAGGTGTTATCATGACACAATATATTAAAAACAAAAAATTGAAATTTTCGGTTCCCGTCATTTTTCAATTTGCTTTAAATATAGCATTGATTTTATTAGCTTTTATTTTTTTTGTTTTACTTGGAAAAGAAATAATATATTTCATTCAGTTTTCTATATTTAACGAAGGTTTTGAGAATCAATACAAGCTTCTGGATCGCATTTTAATTTTCTTTTTATATTTTGAGTTTATCGCCATGATTACAAAATACTTCCAAGGACATTATCACTTTCCACTACGATACTTTCTTTATATTGGTATTACTGCTATGATTCGTCTGATCATCGTCTACCATGAAAATCCGATTGATACACTTCTTTACGCTTCAGCCATACTGGTACTAATTATCGGTTACTATATTATGAGCTCTTCATCAGCAATGGAGCAAAAATGTTAATTTGAATAACCAAAAGGAACTCACCAAAAAACTAATATACAAACTGTCATAATTAAATATATCAAGCTTATGACGGTTTGTATCTTCTAGAAAGGTTAGGTTTTACATCTTTTTTATTCGTATTTAGAGTAATCTCTTCAACAATATACCTATTTAACAATACTTCACTCATGGATTTATCCCTATTTCAGATTTCCACCCTATATCGAAGCATACTAGTAGACGCGTAAAAGAGACTTCACCAAGAAATGATAAAGTCTTTTTATATATAATGATTTGAAGTAACATCTTAGTCTACAATATAAAGGCCTAAAGTGCTTTTTGACTTTCTGTTAATTAGTTATTAAATCTAAAACCAGTTATCGGATACGGTTTTCTACCTAGTGAAAAGGAAGTTTACCTGTCTCTTCAGAAATAACAAGAACTAGAGCGTGACTTAACATAGTTAAACCGAGAGCAGTACGATGACGAGTTCCGAGTTTTTTCACTCATGATTATAATTGTGATAGGAAGAATATTTGCTGCTGATACA
>NZ_VLTE01000216.1:0-1670 GCF_007558965.1 Bacillus sp. HY001
TGGTAGGACCCCTAAATAAAAATAACGGCATAAACCCCTTAAATAACCGATTTTTCCTAACTAGCACTATATTAAAATTGTTAGTAAAATATTCCATTTATCTAATAATTTGTTATAATCGTATTTAATAAGAATTATTGTTAGTATTTTACAAATTTATGATGTATTCTCCTATCCAAAAAATAAAACATAATGCTACAAAGCCAACAAGATTTATCATTACTTCCTTTTTTGTAGGTCTGTCTCTAAATATAAAAGCGGATAAAAACAATAAAAACGCCATTCCATACAACCACCAAACTGTACGAGATATGCTAAACAACCCTATAGACAGTGCAACTACAATAATTACGTAAATACGTTCATTTTTTGAAGTAATCTTACCAAACATATTGACTCCTACCTCCTATTTTTAGAAAATAATTACTTTTCAGAGAATGACTGTATAATATATTGTATTAAATTTCTTATACAAATGAAAGGGGATTATTATGAAAAAAACATTATTAGCAGGAAGTTCATTGGTTTTATTACTAAGCTCAGGGTTTGCATTTAGTTCAACAACGCAAGCAGCAGAGAACAAGGAAGGAAATTCACCTGCAGTTTCTTACAACCAGGATGTATCAAAAGAAAATAGAGCAATTGATATTAGTTCATTACCTCAACAAGATTTAGACTCTTTATTCCTAAATGGACAAGCTCCCTTTAATCCAATAACACCTAAAGATTCGGATCAAATTCAATATGTTCACCCCACAGCTGGTACATTCAACTGGAAATATGTAACGACAACTTATGGAAACAATGTATTTTATAATGCCTCATATCGTTTTATGGTTAACGCAGCTATAGCAGGTTTAGGTGCTGGGGTTATAGCGAAAATCGGAAATACGTTTGCTTCTGGTGTAGCTGGGTATGTAATAGGTGGACTATCTCTTCCTAAAAGTAAAAACTATTGGTGGACTGTACAAAAATGGCAGGATCAAGATGCATACAATGTTTATATTAAATACAACATTAAAGTTTATTCTGATTCTGGACGTACAAAATTAGTTGATTCTTATACCGAGCAATTTGCACAAAGATATAGATAAAACCATTGCCGTAAAATATATTAAAGACTAACTATTAAATGGGTTTGCTTGTTTTCAAAATAAGCAAACCCTTCCCTATAAAACTACTTTTATTTTTTATATCACTTAAATTAGGAATCACAGTATAAACCACTTAATTTAGTCCCTCATATTTCCAAACGTTGACCAAAAAATGAAAATATGGTATGTTTACTTTAGATTAGTTATATATTGAATGCATATTCAGTATATATAAAGTATAGTACTTAACTGAATTGCATAAACTAAAAAAGACGAGATGCTGTCAACATCCCGTCTCATAACTGCTACTGTCAAGGTGGCTGTTATTATGCATTATCTTTTTCTTTTAGACCCACGCTTGTACTTTGGTCGGTGAAGCGCGGGTTTTTTGTTGTCTTTTTTTTCGAATTGCTTTTTCAGTGCGTATGCTGAAACCTCACGCACAACTGCTCTTGCAATTTCTTTTAAAAGTTCGAACAAAAATTCCATGTTATATCACCCCCTTTCCTTCCAAATGGAAAGAAGGGATAATAACAAGCCCACCTTCACACGATATACAGTTATACTTCTATTTTA
>NZ_VLTE01000217.1:0-221 GCF_007558965.1 Bacillus sp. HY001
ACGCCACTAGAGTAATGAGTATTATCTTGTGTACCCTGCTCCATAACTTCTTTTAAAGCTAAATAAAAGTCCTTAAAAGTAACGGCAGTTTCTCCACGAGATAATTCGTTGTTAAATTGCTGTATGGTTACAATTCCTTTTGGCTCTAAAGCATCAAATATTGCTACTGTCTTCATTTGTTATGTCCCCCTGCGTATAGATTGTTTCCACTAAATCTAGTA
>NZ_VLTE01000218.1:0-1471 GCF_007558965.1 Bacillus sp. HY001
GACATTGAGACAGCTTGGAATGAAATAAAAGATTACTTTGAGGAACCTCGTTTTAAACATGAAAAAGTATGTTTCAGTAAAGGTTTGAAGTATAATTTTGAAGATCTTATTGAAGCATACAATGAGTTATATTACGAAGAAACACCCGTCTACTTCAATTTACTACAGGTATTTAAAGAATACCATGCCTGTGAAAAACAAATATTAGCTGATCAGTTAACCATTTATCAGGTAATGAATACAAGAGTACCTTATAGTACAGAGTCCTACTTTCCCAACACTAAATAATAGTTTGTAAATGTTATATTGTGAATGACGTATGAATCATCCATAATGAAATTTTCAAGCGAATTAGTAAATAGAATATGATTTTAAAACCACAAGAACATTTGTTCGTTAAAATTGTATTTAACGTGAAGAATAGATAGCTGTTTTTCTATTCTTCGTATATAATCAAATTTCCCACTATGAAAGGATGTTTATTACTGTGAGACCTAATTTTGTAGATATTGTAGGGTATCAGTTTGAAAAAGTTCATACAGGTGCTATAAAATGGTTGTTAGACTCAAGCAATAAATTGATTGATCACACCGAAAAATCAAATGTGCTTCGCAATTTATATAAAACGTGTGGCATCCTCCCCCCTTTCAAAAGTTCGGATATTAATTTTATAGAGTGTAAACCAGAATTTTCTATCGGAAGTGGAAAAAGAGTGGATCTTGTTATTGAAATAACACTAAATAATCGTGACCTAAAATATATAGTAATCGAAATGAAAGTTGACACTATAGCTAAAGAAGACCAACTTACTGCCACCTACGATGGTTTTCACAGCAGCGAAGATGCTATATTTATTCTTTTTCTGTTTGGCTCTTCTCAAATTTGTCAGATTCCAAAACATGACCACTTTAATACTTTCTGCTTAAATGATATCATATCTGCCTTTAATAACATTGATAGTGAGCACTATATATATAGGGATTGGATGGACTCTTTGCATGGCGAGTTAAGAAAAGGTAAAACCATTAAGGATCTACTTCCTACTTTAACTGATATTAAAAACAAAAATTCTTGGCGCAGGAACGGGTATCGAACACATTTCACTGCATTTTATTACCTTTACAATCATCTAAAATCCAATTCAAAAAACAAAATAGCCTGGAATATTTACAGTGGTAATAATAATCCAATTATGAATTGGGAATCAGGATGGTTAGATAAAACCATTTCTAGTAAAACAATAACATTCTATTGGGAATTTAATTATCAAGATCTTATATTAAAAGTTAAATTACCAAAGGAAAAGTATCTTTCAAGTCAAGAATTACATCAATTAAAATCAAATATTATTTCAATAGTATCTAAAAATCCCGAAATTAAGGGAAATATTGCTCGTAGGCAATCAATACCTAGAGTATATAACTCCCTATATAAATGGAAGTTTGACTTTTTAACGGAGAGTTTTGAAGAG
>NZ_VLTE01000219.1:0-1399 GCF_007558965.1 Bacillus sp. HY001
TAAAATGTACCCTATAGAATAGACACTTGAAAAAAGTCTATTCTATAGGGTATTTCTTGTATAATAAAAGGAAAATCGGGATCGGAGAATGTTAAAAATGACAAAAAAGCTATTTACAGAAAGAGAAATTCAAATTCTATCAAATAACCTATACGTAAAATCTGTAAGTCAGAAAGGTATCACTTATACAGAGGAATTTAAGCATATTTTTATTGAGGAAAATGAAAAAGGAAAGCTACCTCGAAGTATTTTTGAAGAATGTGGTTTCGATATAGATATGATTGGAATGAAACGGGTTATGTCATCGGGAAGTAGATGGCGTGCTGCTTATAGAAAAAATGGTGTATTGGGTTTAAGGGATACACGTATCGAAAACGCTGGAAGAACTCTTGAGAGAGAGCTTACGTTAGAAGAAAAGTATGCCCGTTTAGAAGCTGAACGAAACTTACTAAAGGCGGAAAACGAATTGCTAAAAAAAATCAAAATTATGGAAGGGAGGATGAGAAGAAAATAACACTACCATCTAGTCAGAAATTCATCTTGATTCGTTCTGTCATCATAAAATACAACTTAAGGAATATGGTCAGTTATTTGTGTAAAGTAGCTGGTGTATCCCGTTCGGGATACTATAATTACTTTTCAATTTCAGCTCAAGAACAACGGAAACAAAAGAGTGATCGAGATGAAATCTTGAAGGAAACCATATTAAAAGCACTTCGATTTAGAAATAGAAAGAAGGGGGCTCGTCAGATAAAGATGACATTGGCGGGTCAGTTTCAAGTTGTCTACAATTTAAAGCGTATCCGTAGAATTATGAAGAAATACGAGATTGTCTGTCCGGTTCGTAAAGCGAATCCTTATAAAAGAATGCTTAAAGCTACAAAAGAACATCGAATAGTACCGAATCAATTAAATCGAGAATTTAAACAGAATACCCCAGGGAAAACACTTCTTACAGATATCACCTATTTAGTTTACGGTAAGAATCAAAGGGCCTATTTATCTACAATTTTAGACGGTTCAACTAATGAAATTTTAGCTTACCATGTTTCAGAACAGATGACATTAGAGCTCGTAACGACAACTCTCCATAAACTAAAAAGGAATCCGCGGATTCGATTGACTGAAGGTGCTTATATTCATTCAGATCAAGGAGCCCACTACACAAGCCCTACCTATCAGAAGCTAGTCAAAAAGCTAAAACTTGGACAATCCATGTCAAGAAGAGGAAACTGTTGGGATAACGCCCCACAAGAATCGTTTTTTGGTCATCTGAAAGATGAAGCTCATATAAAACCTTGCGCGTCCTTTAATGAATTGAAACAAGAGATTAAGAAATATATGACGTACTATAATCACTATAGATATCAATGGAATTTAAAAAAGATGACTCCTGTTG
>NZ_VLTE01000220.1:0-236 GCF_007558965.1 Bacillus sp. HY001
TATGTTGTGATATGTTTAGAGCCTATTCTAAAAAAGTTGCATCTTTATTAGATTTTAATTACCCTGATTATGATGAAAAAATGACGGATTTCATTCAAAATAATTACACTAAACTAAGTCAAGAGTAAAACTTTGTGGACCACACTTGTTATTAAGCAAACGGGCGCAATTGTTGAATAACACTTTATTTTACCCCCGTCCAAAAAAGGACGGGGGTATGTGTGTTGGAAGTATTT
>NZ_VLTE01000221.1:0-344 GCF_007558965.1 Bacillus sp. HY001
AATGCACAGACTGTACAATTCTTAAAGGAATTGTTTTTACAAGTATTTCGAAAGAAGTTTTCTCCAATGACTCCTTTATCTAACCGTTTTACACGTATTCGTATACTAGATTCAACAGCTTTTCAGCTTCCAGCTCAATATGCATCTTCTTACAAAGGGATAGGGGGTGGTGGTTCAGAAGCTGGTGTGAAAATTCAATTAGAGTATGAACTGATTTCTGGAGAATTTTTAGAAACAGCTGTAAGCGATGGAACAAGTAGCGATTGCCGTTATGGACAGGAACGTACGCAAACATTAGAGCCAGGGGAACTTTCTCTTCGTGATCTTGGTTATTTTTCTATTTA
>NZ_VLTE01000222.1:0-2459 GCF_007558965.1 Bacillus sp. HY001
CCCGTTTGGGACCTCCCATATATACTAATGTTTTACCACCTGCTGGTGCCTTTTCAGTCTCAAGTATGCTCTTGGGACAGCAATTGTTTTAATTAGACCATGACTTTATAAAAACAACCTTCGTTTGTGATTGACTAAGGTTGTTTTTTATAAAGTGTTCTCGGAAAATACAGCCTTGCTTTAAATCTGAGTTTAGCGTATATCTCCGTTAAAATGTACTCGGAACCCTTTGATGATCGTGCCTAGTTAGATAAACAAATATTGATACTTCCTTATAGAAATAGCCTGCTTGGTTAGGTACGTTGTTTCACAATCCCCGGAAATTTTTAATATAAGTAATGAATGCTTATTTTTTTCCTTCCGATAGCTTTCTATATAAAGAAGCTCTAGATACATTTGTAATTTCACAAATTTGATTTACAGTCATATTTCCTTCTTTATATAGCTTTACTGCATAATTCATTCCTGCGTGATTTTTATGATATTTCTTTAACCGTCCTTTAAACTTCCCTTCTTTCTTTGCGAGCTCAATTCCTTCACGCTGACGCATACGAATAAGGTCTCGCTCTAATTGGTTAACACCAGCCATTACCGTAATTAAGAATTGGCTATATGGATTATCTTCTGATAAATCTAGCCATGTATCCTTAAGTGATTTTAAGCTTCCCTTTTTATTTCGTATTAAATCAATCAATTCAAATAAATCTTGCGTACTTCGAGTGATCCGAGTTAAATCTGTAACATAAATAATGTCACCTTCCTGTAAATCCTCTAACATTTTTTGAAGTTGTTCACGATCTTTTGTGGCTCCTGAAGTTTTTTCTTCATAAATAATATCCATTCCAATTTCGTTCAATTGCCGAAATTGTCTTGAAGGATTTTGGCTAGTCGAACTGACGCGTACATAACGGGGTGGCGTCAGGAAAATGCGGATTTACAACGATAAGGAATTTCCAATATAAAAAGCCTGATTTCCCATCACCTAAATTGAGAAATTAGGCTCTTTTTTCGTTACTCCATAAACAGCATTCTATTACTGAATATGTAATTTACTTCGGGATAACAGGGACCCAGAGTTCGTGTCTTGGTTTATGCTTCGGACCGTAATAACATTCTATACACGGTAAATTTGCAAGTTCATACTCGGAGGTAGGGACCCACTCGGAATATAAACGTTTCCATGCATCCACTATGTTCGGAAAAACTGCCCATGTACTTGCGGGAATAATAAGCGTCTCCATATTTTCTGGGGATTCCCCATCGTATCTTACGCCCATGAAATAGGAAAATTGTTCATCTGTGATGGCAGCTTCTTTTCCGCAAACCCCCAGAAGGCTTTCAAGCGTGCATTTTGGATTTTCCCATGACATATCTACTAGTTCTTGCATAAATCCATCTTTTTTCGCAGTGTTCCAAAGCGTAGGGATTGTTTTAAATGCTCTGCTTGTTTTTACTGGCTTGCTTTTTCCGACAATTCTTAATTCAAAATCAAGGTTTTCAATTCTGTAGTCCATCTCGGTATCTCCTTTAATAGAAATTTGAAAGGAAATTTTGGGAAAGGCTTTTAACTGTACCCCTCTATTACGAGCATTGGAAGGGGTTACCCCATGCATTTTTTGAAAAGCACGTGAGAAAGTATCAGAAGAAATATAACCATATTTAATTGCCACATCGATGATCCGAATATCACTTTTTTGAATTTCAAATGCTGCAAGTGTTAACCGTCTTCGTCTAATATATTCTGATAGCGATACACCTGAGATTGAAGAGAACATTCTTGAAAAATGAAACTCAGAACAGTTAGCTGCTTTTGCAATCTCTTTGTAGTCTATTTCTTCATCCAGGCTATTTTCAATGTAGTTTAACGCATTGTTCATTCTTTCTAGCCAATCCATAAGTTTACTCCCTTTCAATATTTACTTTAAAACAAAATAGATAATAATTACCGACATTTCATGCCTAAAAATGTTGGTGAAAAAATACACCTTTTGATAGAATCAGGACAAACTATTTGTTTCTTTCCGATAGATTTCTATATAATGAAGCCCTAGATACATTAGTAATTTCACAAATTTGATTTACAGTCATGCCGCCTTCTTTATATAGTTTTACTGCATAATTCATCCCTGCGTGATTTTTATGATACTTCTTTAAACGCCCCTTAAACTTTCCTTCTTTCTTTGCTAACTCAATCCCTTCACGTTGACGCATACGGATAAGGTCGCGCTCTAATTGGTTCACACCAGCCATTACTGTAATTAAGAATTGGCTGTATGGATTATCCTCTGATAAATTTAGCCATGTATCCTTGAGTGATTTTAAGCTTGCCTTTTTCCTTCGTATTAAATCAATCAATTCAAATAAATCCTGCGTACTCCGAGTGATCCGAGTTAAGTCTGTAACATAAATAATGTCGCCTTCCTGTAAATCCTGCAACATTTTTTGAAGTTGCTCGCGAT
>NZ_VLTE01000223.1:0-1420 GCF_007558965.1 Bacillus sp. HY001
TTTATGAAGTACTTACAGATCGTGTTAGATTTGTAAATAAACCAGAAGATATTTACCTGCTACCTGGTGCAGCTGACGCAATTGCTATATTTAATAGAAAGGGATATATGGTCCTAGTAACAACAAATCAAGCGGGCGTCGGATTGGGTTATATGACTCAAGAAGAGCTCTTAGAAATACATGAACATATGCAAGAAAAATTAATTAATGAAAACGTCGATGCTCATATACATGAATTTGTTGCCTGTATCCATCGGCCAAAAGATGGGTGTCCCTGTAGAAAACCAGAGGCTGGTATGCTGCTGCAGTTAGCTCAAAGGCACGATATTGATTTAGCGAGTAGTTATATGATTGGTGACCAAGAAACCGATATATGTGCAGGGAAGAAGGCTGGAACAAGAACAATTCGAATTGCTGATTCTTTGGAGGAAACACAAGCGAATTATAAATTTCCTTCTTTGCTTAATGTAGCACTTGAAAACATTTTTTAATATTTTTTATGAAGGTAAAATTTTAACAAGTGGTGATTAGTAACAATAAAGATGTTTAATTCCACTGGTCGAAAAATAAAGCAATGCATTAAAATAATAATTTTAGATATATAAATAGATATAAGGAGGTATTTTACAATGAGTGAATTTCAATCAGGAAAAAGAGAAGGGTATATTTATGGTTATATATTTCTTTCGGGAAATAAAGGGTTGGTTTTAGATGAAGGTTCAAACGAGTATCCAATAGAATTAGCAGAATTACTAATCAATGGAGAATTTGTTTTAATGGAAAACTTAACGGTAGATTTATTGAGAAGAAAAAATCTATACGGTTCTAAAGCAAGGATTAAGGAAAGTTTTATTTCATAGTTCGTAAAGTACTATATTATTTTTAAACATTTTTTGCATGAAGTTAGCTCTCATTTTAATTGTGGGAGCTTTTTCTATAGGGTTCTGCTGGGACAAACATCCTTTAAAAAATAAAAAGCATCCACTATGCGGACACTTCGTGTTATTATGGTTTAGCTATACTAATTCAAATTGCTATGTGGGTGAAACGAATGGAAAATAAACAACCTGAACAACACTACGATCTAAGTAAAATATACACATACAAAGAGCTGCCAGATAAGATTAGCGGCCGTTGCGATAACTGTGGCAATACCGCGTTCAAGAGTTCCGTTAAAGATTTCATCTTTCTAAGAGAATGTCGTCAATGTGGTATGAAGAAAATTATTTAGCCCTGTTAGGGCTTTTTTTATTGGCTCTTATATCCAAAAATGCCGTTTACTAAATAATATTATTATCTAATACATAAGTATTAAAGCTTTGTTAAAATACATATTTTAATAAAGAAAAGACACCTAAGGTGCCTTCCTCTGACTTGAACCACTTTAATTTTAATAACATCATTTTACAATCACAAATAT
>NZ_VLTE01000023.1:0-78768 GCF_007558965.1 Bacillus sp. HY001
TTTAACATTCTCCGATCCCGATTTTCCTTTTATTATACAAGAAATACCCTATAGAATAGACTTTTTTCAAGTGTCTATTCTATAGGGTACATTTTAAAGTTCTATAACTTTTTTATTTACCCTATTTTCTTATTCGCACTAGCTGTTGGTTGAACTTCATTTTTTACTTTCACAATACTAATGCCGTATCCGATTAGTCCACCAATAAGTGCTGGTAAAATCCAACCTAGTCCAACTTCATGCATTGGAAGTAACTTAGTTAGAATATCGTTCACTACTGCCAATTTCATACCAGCTGCATTTAATCCATCAAACATACTTACAATAAATGTTATTAATAAGCTACCTTGATACACTTCTGCTCGTCCTTTAAACAATGGATGAAGGAGTGTTAAGAAAATTAATACGATTGCTAATGGATAAATTGCGATTAATACTGGAACAGAAATTGCGATTAATTGTGTTAAACCTACATTCGCAACAACTGCACTGAACACTGATAATACAATTGCAATCTTTTTATATGAAACGCTTGGGAATAACTTATGGAAAAATGAAGAACAAGCTGAGACTAGTCCAACACTAGTAGTTAAACATGCTGCTATAACCATAATCCCTAATATAATTCCGCCGTATGACCCGAAATAATAGTTTGAAACTTTTGCTAATACTGCACCACCGTTATCTAAGTGGCCAAGTTTTGCAACACTTGAAGCTCCCATAAATGAAAGTGCTGAATAGATTATTGCTAAAATAGATGCAGCAATAAGTGTTGCTTTTGCACAAACAATCATAATATCTTTTTTCGTTTTTGCGCCCTTTTCTTTAATCGCATTTATGATGATGATACCAAATACGAATGATGCTAACGTATCCATTGTTAAGTAACCTTCTTGGAACCCTTTAAAGAACGCATGTGATGTATACGCCTCTGCAGGTGCTTGCATTTCTCCCATTGGATGAATAAAAGCAAATGCTACTAAAATTCCAATGAACGTTAATTTAATTGGCGTTAAGATTTTCCCTACAATATCGACAATTTTCGCGGGATTTAGCGAAAAAAAACAAGTAATGCTAAAGAATACAATTGTAAAAAGAATAAGTGCTGTAGAACTGAAACCTTCTGTCACGAACGGCTTAATACCAATTTCATAAGAAACACTGCCTGTTCTCGGAATAGCGAATAACGGACCAATTGCTAAATATAAAACTGTCGTAAATACAATTCCGAATACTGGATGCACGCGACTTGCTAACGATTGTAAATCCTCTTTACCTGAAATACCAAATGCTAATACTCCTAGTAACGGTAAACCAACACCAGTTACTAAAAATCCAGCGTTAGCAATCCATACATTCTCTCCTGCCGATTGACCAAGCATTGCCGGGAATATTAAATTTCCTGCTCCAAAAAATAGTGCGAATAACATTAAACCAATAACTACTATGAACGAAAACGGTACTTTGTTCGTCATAATATAACCTCCATTCCAATCCTTTTATCTCATTTCCATTTTTAACTAATTGAATTTTCTGAATATTTAACTTAAGTATCAACTATTCTTGACCTCATTATAGTTTGAAATATAATATTTTGCAATACTATTTTCAAACTTTTCTTTTATTTTATAAATATATATTTTTTAACATAGAAATAGACTAAAAAACCAACATGGTCATCCATGTTGGTTTTTTACATTTATTATCAATTAAAATTTCGCCGCTACTTTTTTAACGTTCTCTAAACCTTCTTCAACAATTTGTTGTGAACGATCTGGATATTGATTGTGTCCTTCAATTACAACCGTCTCTGGGTTTGTAATTCCCCAGAATCCAAGTACAGTTGTTACATAATTAACTGCCATTTCCATAGGAGCCATTTGTTCTGAAGAATAATCTGAACCTCGCGCACCTAATACAACGACTTTCTTACCACCAGCTAAACCTTCTGGACCATTTGCAGTATATTTAAATGTTTTTCCAGCTTGAGATAAATATGAAATATACGTAATTAATGGTGCTGGCACTGTGAAGTTCCATAGCGGGAACGCAAATACAACTTTATCAGCTTCTAAAAACTGATTTAAATATTGATCTACCGTTGCTACAGCCTTCTCTTCTTCTGCTGTTAATTCCATTCCTTGACTACGTTTATATCCACCTGAAATAGCGATATTTCCGTAGTACGGAAGATCTAATGCAAATAAATCTAACTCCGTAATTTCTGTATTTGGGTTCGCTTCTTTATAAGCACTTACAAATGTTTCATACATTCTTGAACTAACTGCTTGCTCCGCTGGACGATCGTTTGCTTTTACAAATAATACTTTTGACATTGTTTTATTCCCCTCTACTTTTGTATTTTCTTCTTTTTTACCAAATAACGAGCTAAATAATCCCATTTTCTTCACCTAAACTTTCTTATCATATTCATTATTCATCATCATAAAAATTCTTATTCTAATAAAAAGTTCCAATTGATACCTTAAGTAAAGACACCCAAAACTTTTTGTTATTTAATTACCTTATGTAAGTGATTGTAATACAAATCACTTACTTTAGTCAAGTAACTTTAAATAAAAAATAATATCTCGAATTAAAAATAAAACCCAAATACAATTTAAACATCCATTGTACTTTTTTGTTTGTATAATGAATGTAGAGAGGGCAATTCATATTTAGAAAGGATTTACTCATGAGCACTATAGAAAAGATTCAAACTTTTATTATTCTTTTTGCTGTTACATGCGGCATCGTACTCGGACAATTTAATTTGATACATATGTATGCAGAGCAATTTATTGTCCCCTTCTTATTTTTCATGCTGTATGGATTATTCCTCAGCATTCCATTGAAAGAAATAAAAAATGGATTTCGTAATTTAAAATTCGCTGGAACGAGCCTTACCATTAATTTTTTATTGACACCTTTACTCGCTTGGGGATTAGGAGCACTATTTCTTTCAGATCATCCGGCACTTTGGGTTGGATTTATTATGTTAATGGTTACTCCATGTACAGATTGGTACTTAATCTTTACTGAAATAGCGAAAGGAAATGTAGCACTTTCTACTGCAATTTTGCCTGTAAATTTAATATTGCAAGTACTACTCCTTCCCATTTATTTATTTTTATTTGCTGGTGTCATGAAGACTGTAGCTGTTTCTGTTTTAGTAGAAAGTATTGTTATCGTAATCGTCTTACCATTTATACTTGCACACGCTACAAAATTCATTATGAATAAAATGAAAAAAGCTGAAACACTCGAGAATAAACTCATCCCGTTTTTCAGCTCTGCTCAAATTGTATTTTTAAGTTTAGCAATCGTAGCGATGTTTGCATCACAAGGAAAATATTTACTACAAAATATGAATGTCGTTTTACTATTACTCATTCCGGTTCTATTGTTCTTCATTATTAATTTTGTACTAGGACAATTTATCGGACGCATAATGCGTTTATCTTATAAAGATACAGTAAGTCTAAACTTAACAACATTAGCAAGAAACTCACCTGTTGCACTCGCTATTGCCGTGACGGCTTTTCCAGACGAACCTCTTATCGCGCTTGCACTCGTTATTGGTCCGTTGATTGAACTGCCAGTACTTGCTTGTGTTTCACAAGTGTTGTTGTTTATTAAGAAAAAACAGCGATATACATAACAAAAAACGTCCTACTTTAGGACGTTTTTTTATTGTCGAGAAATCATAGAAGTAACGATAATTATCAGCTCTAAGAATTTTTTGCGCTATAGAAAATTAACTTGTCGTTTCATTAACCAAGTCTTTCTAATTAAAAATTATAGGAAAAGTAAATATTACGAAAGCTGCCCAAAGTCCGTAGATTGGCAAATACTTCGTAACGGCGTCTTGGATAGCTGTCGGTCCTGATTTGTTTTGTAGAAAACGCATATAGGAGAACATAATCCAAATAAGATTTGCCCAGATCAGTATGTTTACACCTAAAACAGCAATTCTATTAGGTGTAATCCCGTAAGAAGAAAGTCTAAATACGATAGCTGACAAAGCTACAGTATCAATAATAAGTGCCAAAGCAATTAAGGCAACGTTTATATAATCTGAAATGCTCTTTTTCTCGTCTGACTCACTCTCAACGATAGAAAATATAGTAACAGCCAATACACCAAGTAGTATTACGTTGAAGGACATGAGGAAATTACGATCCAAGAATGGATTTTTCGCGACCAAAATTACCGTTATAAGATAAATAAACAATGTGATCAGGACGAGAGGACTAAAAATTTTAGCTATATATGGTGTAATATTTTTAGCAAATTTAAGATTCAATGATACTAAGTATGCAGCCACTACAGCGAGAGCGGCAGCTCCAAATAATACAACATTACTAAAATAGAATTCTCCTATATCCAAGTCAACGAAGCTAAATAACTTCATGGTGAAAACTGCTAATATCATTCCGCTCACTGCCATGCTCGCGTAGAGAAGACCATATTCTAAATTAAATTTAATATACGCTAATCTTGTACTGCCTTTTGAATATTCATTTCCCGTAAATGCAAGTCCCAATAAGACCCATAACAATATAGGAAGATGTAAATAAGCAAGGATACTGCTGTCTTTATAATTTAATGGCAACATATTAAGATACAACCCGGCAATTAGGAACAACGCTGCAAGGAAATAAATAATACTTTTTTTCGGAGTATTATTGTAAATAAAATAAGCAGCAATAAAAGGAATTACACCAAAAGCTAGGTTAATTGGAGCAATTGCTTCCTGCTCGACAAAGTGGAAAATGATTCTAGTGCTTAGCCCAGCTAGAATAGCTAACATGCCCATGAATAAGAAACCTTTTTGAAACAGCGATATTTTTTCTGCATTTTCCGTCTCCTTGAAATGCAACCTTTCATACCAAGCTGCTAGCACCTGAGAATCAGGTTTTTCATCCCATGCTTGTGAGAATGACTTTTTAAAAGCTTTTGGGTCTTTTCTATACATTCTCTCCAACTCATGAGGGTTATCCATATTTTCAATAATCAAATTGTTACTGTCCATATTTATACCTCCTCTAATTAAAAAAATAAAGTTGTTACCTTTTCAAAAAAGCACCACACTTATTTATTATGTTTTTGATTTTAATATAAAGTTTATCGTTTTACAATAAATATTTATTATTTAAGATGATATTTTTATTGCATATTTCCACAAAAATCTGTATAAACTACTCTCAGTTTCTCTTAATTATTTTTTCCTCTTATATAAAATAAATGGTAAAGATAATATAAACGCCCTATTTAAATACTATCTTTTCAAATATTTTTTATCGTTAGCATACAAAATAAAAAAGCATGACATAAAATTGTCATGCTTTTTCAAACTTAACCTTTTATTTGTTAAAACCACTTAATTCTCAAACACAAAATTAATCTTATTATCTTTCCACTCTAGCTTCGCATCAAATGTTTTCTCGCCCTTTGTAAAACCTTTAATTAAATCGGTCTTTTCACCTTTTAGGAGCTTTGTCATATTTTTTTGCGAAATTGTTTTACTTAATATCTTCTTTGAGATGGTAAAATCACATTGTGTCGTGTTGTAGTTAGAACAACCGTAAAACGTTGACTTATCAATCACATCGCCATCACACTTTTTGCAGCTACCTACCTTTTTACCTGTTGTAAATTTCGATCCTTTTCGCTCAATCGACTCAACATGTAATCCAGTGAAATCCCATTTCTCCGACATTTCCACTGCATCTTCAATAATTTTAGCTGATAGCTTTTTCGTTTGCTCCATAAATGTAGCTGGTGATGCTGTGCCTTCGCCGATTTCCGCAAGACGCTGCTCCCATTTCGCTGTCATTTCTGGTGAAGCTAGTATTTTGTCTCCAATTGCGGTAATTAATACTTTCCCTTTATCGGTTGCATACACTTGGTTCTTCTTCACATCTATATATTTACGGTCTTTCAGCATCGTAATAATTCCAGCGCGAGTTGCCTCCGTACCTAAACCCTCTGTTTTCTTTAACACTTTCTCAAGCTCTTCGTTCTCTAAATACTTACCTGCCGTTTTCATTAACGTAATAAGTTGTCCTTCTGTATAACGCTTCGGTGGCTGTGTTTTTCCTTCTTTCACTTTCACCTTTACAACTTTCCCTTGTTCACCTTCTGCGACAATTGGAAGAATTGTTTCGTCATCTTTATCATCTTGGAAAATAACTTTACGCCAACCTTCTTGAATTTGCTGTTTTCCTTTTGAAATGAATTCAGCCCGTTCATCTACAAGAGTTGTAATCGTTGTGTAGTCAAAGATTGCTACTTCATAATGCGCCGCAATCAGTCTTCTTACGATCATATCGTAAATTTTCTTTTCATCACCTGATAGTTTGCTTGGATTTGTAACTTGCTCTGTCGGAATAATAGCGTAGTGATCTGTAACTTTTTTTTCATTCACATAACGCTTATTATTCATAATCGATTCAATTGGTGCTGGCAATAAGCCTTTATATTCATCAAACTGACTTAACTTCTGCAAAATATCAGGGAACGTCGCTGCTTCTCCTTGTGTAACATAGTTAGAATCCGAACGAGGATAAGAAACTATCCCTTTTTGATATAGTGCTTGTGTTATATCTAGCGTCTTTTTTGGTGAAAATTTAAAAGCTTTATTAGCTGTCGCTTGCAGTGCTGATAAATTAAATAAAAACGGTGGCTGAAACTCTTTACGCTCCGTTTTCATTTCTTTTACTACAGCCGGTTTCCCTTGGCAAAATGCCGCAATTTTATTTGCCATATCAGGGTCTTGTAAGCGGGATTCACTATCCTTCTCCCATTTCCCCTCATACTTCTTTCCTTCTATATTAAAGGTTGCGAACACTTCCCAAAATGGCTCAGACTTAAAGTTTTCTATTTCTTTCTCACGCTTTACAATCAACGCTAACGTTGGTGTTTGTACACGACCAGCGGAAAATACATCGTTCATTCCTTTTTTCTTTAGCAAAATACTAAAGACACGTGAAGCATTCATACCAACAACCCAGTCCGCACACGACCTTGTATACGCCTCATAGTACGTATTAATTGTATCTGCTTCATCTAGTAAATTTTTAAATCCCTGGTATATAGCTTGTTTCGTTAAAGATGAAATCCAAAGACGCTTCATCGGCTTTTGCACGTTGCAAAGGTTAATAATATTTCGTACAATCAATTCCCCTTCACGCCCGGCATCGCCCGCGTGAATAATTTCTGTTACCTGTGGATTATGTAACAGCTGTTTCACAACGTTAAATTGCTTATACTTTGACTTTGTTACTTCAAATTGAAAACGCTCTGGAATCATTGGTAACGTATTAAGTGACCATTTTTTCCACTCTGCGTGATAATGCTCTGGATTACATAACTGCGCCAAATGAAATACACTATTATATATTTTTATTTTCTGTAAAACTTTTATATAGCAAAATTTATTACTTCAATATCTAACAGAAAATAAGGAATATCCTACCCTACTAAACTATCACTAAAATTAGACACCTTAAATATCCTAAACATAAATATTGTTATAAAAACCATGATATTCACTAAATATTTTTTCTTTAAATAATACTTTTAATATACAAGGATTTCTTAATTATAATTATCCTTTTCAATATACGCTCCTCAAAAGATATGCTTTTTATCTTTTATCCCATAAAAATAGTTTATACATGCTTATAAAATATAAAGAACACTTACTTATTATTAAAACTGAAATGCACCGACTCTTGTTACACTTCTTATTCTTTCTTCTTCACATATAATTTAATTTAAAAACTTTAGCCTATTTTATACGCCTTCATTAGATTGATTATTGATAATCCTGTATTCTCTTCTATCAGTCCATTAACGTTTAAACCATAGTCAACACTTTCATTAACCATAATAAATTTTTCTTTCGCTCTTGTAATACAAACATAATGATCTTCAAATCTCTTAACGTAATATCCATAATGATTTTTCCCAAAATAAAATGAAGAAAAACTAATCACTTGCTCAAACTCTAAACCCTTTGAAGAAAATACTGTCATAACCTTATGTTTAATTTTAGCATTATTAAATGCTATACTATTTTCCTCATTTTCTAAAGTTTGTGTCAAAGCTCCAATCTCTTCTATATTAATCGTGACTTCAAAAAAATTGTACAAATCAAGAATTGTTTCTTCTAAAATTTTATCAGTGTGTTTATTAACTTTAAAATCCTTTAGTATATCTTTCAATTTTTTCATTTGATCATTTGTATAGTTTCCTATTAATGCCTCTATTAAATCATATTCATTAATATCTTCATTAAAATAATAAGAAGCTAACTCGTGAAGAAAGTTCCCATTAACAAATGAATCATCAATAGGTGTTTTAGGAACACATAAAAAATTATATCCGAGGTTATTTATTTCAGTTACAAAATCTGTTATCTCAGTATTTACATTTATTATTACTGTAATCTCCTTTTCAATATCAATTTCTGAAGATTCTATAAGCCTTATAACAGTATCAACACGTGTTAATTCATTATTTGGTTTCACTAGAACAACACTCTGAACTTCATCTTGTAACTCAATATTTTCTGAGGTATTTTTATTTAGCGAATTCGCGAAATTTTGAATATCAATATGACTTCTAAAATTCCTAGTTAGTTGGTAATAATTAAACTTTTCATTAGCTGCTAAACTTATAAAATTCTGAGGGTAAGCACCTCTCCATTTATAAATTGATTGCTTTTCATCTCCTACTATAAATAACTTGATGTTTAACTCATCTATTAAAAACATGAAGAGTTTATGCATTGATTGGTCGCTGTCTTGATACTCATCAATAAACACTTTAGAATATTTCGCCTTCAAATACTGTGCAGCTGCTTTAGATTTTGTTAACACATCCAGTGCAAGGTCAAATTTGAAATTCTTTTTTCTCACATCGGTACCATATACACCTAATATATTTTCCGTTTTTAATAATTTAATACCATCACTATACGAATTAAAATTCTGATCATAACGCACAGAAAAATTTCCTACATCTGGATATACGTCATAAATAAAAGGAAAAATTATTTCTTTCTCCACAAAAGAATCATTCGTCCCCACAAAAACATTAGAATAGCCTTTCCCAAGTTTACTTCTTATCTCTTTTGCAGCCTTTCTCATAAATGTTATTGCTGCAACAGTGTAATGACTTTTATCAGCCTTCAAATCTCTTCTTATTTTCTCTGTCATTATTGTGGTTTTTCCAGATCCTGCACTAGCCAAAATGACTAAGCTGTTGTTATCTAATAAAATACGCTCCCTTGTTTCGCTATCATTAATCATCATTTTCACCACACATTTTTTTTAAGCACCAAAATAATGGATGACTATAAATAGTTTTTGAATCTTTTTCTTCCATCTTCTCAACAAATTCCACCATATTATAAAGTTTTTTATTTTGAAGATAGTTTATTGGGTCTGTTTTCCCTAAAATTTCCGACATTCTCTCTCCTAATGCTTCCTGTAAATCATGCTCTAAATCTATTCCAGATAAGTAAATACCTTTATCTTTCAATGAATCAATCTCTTTTTTATAAACATTAGTTATTTTCTTCTTTTCCTCATTTTGTTGAATTTTTTTATCTTTCTTAGTAGCTCCATCAGTATAAACTATTTGAACTGCCTCTTTTTTCTCTTCACCCACAATTTCAAGACACCTATTTAGACCAATTAAATCATGCATCGACTTATCTGATGTTTTTGCTTTCAAATCATTATCAGTTTTTACAAAACACTCAATTCCCAATTTCTTAAATACTTCTATGTACGTATTAAAAGCAATACCATTTACAACTAATAAATATCCTCCTTCTAATTCATAATTAGGTTTAACATCACTTAATATACGTTCAAAAAGTATTTGTTCAGAAGGTCCCTCTATTAATAGCACTCTCTCTGAGAACAACGCTTCTGCTAATGATTTGTTTAATTTCTTTTTAACTTTCGAATACTCATCATTAACATTATATAAATATGAATAACCTTCAACTTTTCCTATAAAACTAATTCTAATAAGCTCTGTATTATCCATTTCATAAAGTAATTCTGGAGAATGAGTAGAGAGAATAAAATAATCATATACTTTATTACAGAAAAGTTGTTTAGATAATGCAATTTGCATGGATCTATGTAAACTATTTTCAGGTTCTTCAATAAGATAAATAACAATTTTATCTTGATATTCTTGCAAAGTCAGATGGTTTAATAGAGAATATGCAAGTAATTTCTTTCTTCCGTCTCCAGATGTAGGATAATAGTTTTTATCACCATCTCTTTTTATATAGGGAACTAAATTATTTAGAAAACCATTAACAACTAATTCAGATTTCAATTCAATATTAATTTCTTCATCTTTTAGCGCTCTGTAATTTTTGGTGAGATTTTTTTCTACTGCTTTTATCATCTCCATATTGCTAATATTACTATTTAACTCCCTAATGTTTTCTTGTATATCATCGGATAATTGGATATCTTTTGCAGATTTATTTGTTTCATCAAATAAATTCTTCCTATTCTTTTTAAAAATTCCATCCAATTCTATTGTTGGATCTATATATACAACTTTAAATACCCTATCTAGATCCGAAAAATCCCCTCTCTGTGGTATCATCTGTAGATTCTTCAAATCATTTCCCCATAGCAAAATGGGATTACCAAATAGCTCTTTTTCTTCAAACTCTCCTTCTAATTTAAAATAAAAAGTATCAAGATTTTCTGTTGTTCTAGCACCTTTTACTTTTGAAACAATTTTCTTCGTATCCTCATCCTCATAATCAGATATGTCTATTTCTAACAAAATCTCTATTTTTTTAGTTGTATCACTCAAATGAAAATCGGATTTAACAAAACCATTTTTACGTATATCCCTGTCTAGAAGAAATCTAAGTGCAAATAACAAATTAGTTTTCCCTACATCATTCATACCAAAAATAACACTTTGGTTAGACATTCCCACTTTTATTTCTTCAAAGTTTCTAAAGTTCTTTACTTCTAAGCTTTTCAATTTCATTAAAAACATCTTCCTTTCAAGTTATAAAAATGAAAATCATATCTACAATATTATTAGTTTCAATGCTATCCAATATTAAAGACCAATGAGCAAGTTATCAAATATCTTTTTTATTTTTATGATGCAAGCATATGGTTACTTAAGTATATTCATATAGCATAATTTATTCGTAAAAATAGTAATCTACATCTTCCCTATATTGTAATTTATCCATAAAATCTCTTATCAGTTTTTTTTGTTCAATAATCGATGTTTGTGGTGAAATTCGAGAAAGTATTTCTTTCGCATATGTAAACGCCATCAAAACATGATTATTTAAAGCTGCAATTTGTTCGATGATAAATTCTTTATTATCAACCGTTCGATTAATATCAAACAATCTAATTCCTATCGCATTTAAATAATCTCTATCTCCACATTTTTCCTCAATTCGTACTGGAAAGAAATTTAAGGAATTAGATAATAATTTAACATGCAAATTGCTTGTTAAATTATAAGTTTCGTCTAAAGTTTCAATAATATATTTGTGTGGTAATGAATTATTAATTTGTCCAATCAAATATAACAACTCATCTTTATCAGTACCTAGTCCAACTATCTTGGTCTCTTCTCTTAAAAACAAAAGATGTCCTAATTCATGGGATTCAGCCTCAATTCTTTCCTCTTCACCTAAAATCTCTAAATAAACTATTGTCCACAAATTACTTTCATAGTTGTATCTTAATTGGGCTGGGCTATCTTCATTTAATCCATAATTATTATTACCCTCTTCAATACTTACTACCTTTATTTCAAAATTAAAATCATGTCTAATATCTTCACGTAATTGTTCTATACTCAAAACGTTCATTCCCTTCATATAATTCAAAAATCCTAACTAAACAAATATCAATAAATTTAATATCCCTTACTTAATCCACCAACCATAAGGAAAATTTGTGTTCTATTCTAAAGCTGTGTTAGCGTGCTATTTCTTTACCTTCCTAAAAAAGGGTTACAAATACTTGTAACCCTTCTCTCACTTCTCAAACACAAAATTAATTTTATCATCTTTCCATCCTAACTTCGCATCGAATGTTTTATCACTTTTCTTAAATCCTTTAATTAAATCTGTCTGTTCACCATTTAATAATTTTTTCATATTCTTCTGTGAGATTGTCTTTCCTAATATTTTTTTCGAAATTGTAAAATCACATTTTGTTGTAGAATAATTCGAGCATCCGTAAAAAGTAGACTTGTCAACGACATCTCCATCACATTTTTTACATTTCCCAACTTTTGTTCCCATTGCTGATTTCTTTTTTGAACCTGGTTTACCTTGAAATTGCGTAAGATCAAATTGTTGAAAATCCCATCCTCCACTTTGCTCTTTCGCATCATCAATAAGTTTGAGTGTAAGTTTTTTCGTTTGTTCCATAAACACACTTGGAGATGCAATTCCATCTCCAATTTCATCTAATCTTTGTTCCCACTTGGCTGTCATCTCTGGCGAAGCTAAAATACTATCACCAATGGCATCTATTAAGAGTTTCCCCTTGTCGGTGGCTGATACTTGGTTCTTCTTAACCTCAATATATTTACGATCTTTTAAAACGCCTATAATACCAGCTCGAGTTGCTTCTGTGCCTAGTCCCTCTGTCTTATTTAAAACCTTTGTTAACTCTTCATTATCTAAATATTTACCTGCCGTTTTCATTAACGTAATAAGTTGTCCTTCTGTATATCGCTTAGGAGGTTGTGTTTTTCCCTCTTTTACTGTTACCTCCTGAACAATACCCTGTTCTCCTTTTTCTAACGAAGGTAGATCTTGTTCGTCCTCGTCTTTATTTTTTTCTTTCTTATTTCCAAAAATAACTTTACGCCAACCAGATTGAATTTCTTCTTTCCCTTTAGATATAAACGTTGCTCTACCGTCAACTAGTGTATTAACTGTCGTATAATCAAAAATTGCTTTATCGTAGTGTGCCGCAAGTAATCGTCTAATAACTAAATCATATATTTTTTGCTCTTCTCCAGATAATCTTGACGGATCCGTTACTTGTTCAGTTGGAATGATAGCGTAATGATCTGTTACTTTTTTCTCATTTACGTAACGTTTATTTTCCATAATTGAAGAAAACGGTAATGGAAAGAATGCACTATATGCCTCAATATTACTTATTTTCTGTAGAATATCCGGAAACATTGATGCTTCTTCTTTGGTCACAAAACTTGAATCTGAACGAGGATAAGAAATAATCCCCTTAATATACAACTTTTGAGCAATATCTAACGTTTGTTGTGGCGAATATTTAAATCTTTTATTTGCCTCAGCTTGTAGTGAGGAGAGATTAAATAGAAATGGTGGCTGAAATTCCTTTCTTTCTTTTTCAAGCTCGTGAACTTCGGCATCTTTTCCGTTACAAAATTGTGCAATTTTATGAGCCATAGCTGCTTCTTTTATTCTCGAGTCATTATCTTTATGCCATTTCCCCATATAGACCTTACCATCCATATTAAATTTGGCATTAACCTCCCAAAAAGGTTCAGACTTAAAATTCTCAATTTCCTTTTCGCGTTTAACAATCAAAGCAAGTGTCGGTGTTTGAACTCGTCCTGTTGAAAACACATCTGAAATACCTTTTTGCTGTAATAAAAGTGTATATGCACGTGAAGCATTCATACCAACGAGCCAATCTGCACATGAACGACTATATGCTTCATAGTAAAGATTTCTAGTTTCTTTTTCATCTAACAAATTTTCAAATCCATTTGTAACCGCATTTTGAGTTAATGAAGATATCCATAAGCGCTTCATCGGTTTAT
The DNA here is from genome assembly GCF_007558965.1 of Bacillus sp. HY001. NCBI lineage: Bacteria > Bacillati > Bacillota > Bacilli > Caryophanales > Bacillaceae > Bacillus > Bacillus sp. HY001. Next base: position 13,852 of record NZ_VLTE01000023.1, read on the forward strand.
TATTTCTACACAACATTAATGTTAGCCTAATAATAGCTTCCCCTTCTCTTTCGGCGTCTCCCGCTATTATAATTTCATTAACTTCATTGTGATGAACTAATTCCTTTATTATGTTAAATTGCTTCCATTTTGATTTTGTAACTCTATGATTAAATTTTTCCGGAATAATGGGTAAAGTATTTAAACTCCACTTTTTCCACTTTGGATCATATTCCTCAGGTGGAATCAATTCGCATAAATGTCCAACTGCCCAACTTAAATATGCTCCTTTAGGAAATACATCATTTGGAGCTATTTCAATATACCCATTTCTTTTTTTATGCGAAAAAGGCGCTGCCAGTTTAGCACCTTGATCTGGTTTTTCAGCGATTATTAATTTCATGTCTTTCTCCTTTGATTTAAACCTAGAGCACATCTCTTTTACATTTTCATCTTGTAATATTATTACTTCTCAAATATTGATAAAATGAAGCTCTTCCAATTTTAGTTATATCACATATCTCTTTTACTGTTTTTTCTCCCTGTTTATACAACTCAATTGCATGTAGAAGAGATTTATTTTTTTCGTGATATTTTTTCACACGGCCACGATATTTCCCTTTTTCTTTCGCGATAGCAATCCCTTCTTTTTGACGCGTATTTATTAAGTCACGCTCTAATTGATTAACTCCTGCCATGACTGTTAATAAAAATGTACTATAGGGATTATCACTGGACATATCTAACCATGTATCCTTTAAACTCTTTAAAATAACACCTTTATTTTTAATTAACTCCAACAAAGAGAATAAGTCTTGGGTACTACGCGTAATACGTGTTAAATCCGTAACTACTATTATATCTCCTTCTTGGAGCTCTCCTAGCATTTTTTGTAGCACGATTCGATTTGCTGTAGTTCCGCTAGTCTTTTCTCGATATATTTTTTCACATTTATATTCTTGTAACTGCTTTAATTGCCGAGCTAAACTTTGTTTTTCAGAACTTACTCGTGCATAACCTAAAATCATTTAAAGCCTCCCCTAAGCAATTCTGACATTACTATTTTAGCACTTAATTTCTAGACATTCTATCTAGACATTAGTTTTCTTTATGTGAATTTAAGAGATAAATTGCACACTTTTTAAACGCTATTTTGCACTATAAGTAAATATAAAAAGTCCAATTTCTCAATAAAATCGAAAAATTGGACTTTTTTCGTTGCTCCATTAAAGCGCCCGATTGTTGAATAACTTTATCCAAATATGATATAGTTCTCCATAACTAATGTAAGTGCGGTTTTATATTATATTTATATTTTAATCTCATCAAAATTATCTAGTTCTTCAAAATCTACATCAATAATTTCTGGATTATTCTTTTTAAGTTCCTCAAAGCTTTTTCTAACATCTTCTGAAGAAAGATTCATATTTTCTTCTAGGGATTTTGAGAGTCTATTCCCCATTTTCGTCATAGAAGCAAATGTTAGACCTCCTGAGACTACACCTCCAACAACTGGAATAACTTTTGATATTCCTTTAGCAAAGGAGTCCTTAGTAACTTTCACTCCAATATAGCTTGCTATTTTTTTTATTATTGGGTAATAAAATGTCTTCATTAAAGCTTTATTCGGAAGTTTTTTCAATGCTTCCTTAGATAATTGAGATGACAACACTTTTATTGTTGCTGTTGCTCCTCCCACTCCAAACATAACACCTAAAAATAATACCAAGTCTCCGTTTACCTTTTCTACATCTAATCCATCATCATCCCAGAAATCCTCATATCCATAAATATAACCTAATTCTTGAGATAATCTTAATGCCATGCCAAAAAACTGTGCTGTATCAGCTGGTATTGTAGCAGCCATTGCTAATCCTCCTGGTACACCTGCAGCAAATGAGACACTAGAACTTTTCATAGTTCGATTAGAGATAACCTTTTTTGCGACTTTATTTATTATTTTTTTATCGATATTAGCGTTTATTGGACCTTTTTCAATTATTTCTGCTAATTGATTTGGGGATACATTTTTAGAAAAATTTTTGGCTAAAAATTCATCTCTATTAACTTTAACTCCCGGTAACTTAACTGCATTTGTTATTAAAACTTCAATCATTCCAAATTCATTTGCCACTATTTATCTCTCCTTGTATTAAGAACCATAGATATACATATATTTTACAATAAAAGCAGATGCATTACTTATTTTTATATAATGAACAAAACGTAAAAAGAGCAGATAAGTCATCTGCTAATGACCTATCCGCTCCTTGCCCTGTTAAATAATCTACTTCAATAATCTGGCCCTTTAATGGAATAAAATGCTAGAACTTCTGTTACGTAAGAAACAGAAAGAGCTAAATGAATATAAAGCGATGTACATAATTAAGGATTATTTTTTACTTTTTTACCAAGCATTACACAAAAACACCCAAGAATTATCAAAGGTTCTCTTTCGTCTGTTTAACCTCCTACAGCGTAACGGACGAAAATCTCATCGATACGAGAAAAAGACAGTCTTTGATATTTTGAGTGTTGTGTATGAGTATACCACTTCTACTCATCAGGTAGCATAGTAAAAAATTGAAACCCGTCAGGGTTTATTTGATATGCCCACTTTTATAAAATCTATAAAAGATAATAAAAACTATATGGAAAGACCACATTTTGTATAAAAATATACCTTAAGTTGATGGATGTGTGATGTGACCCCTAATACTTGTTCTCAAATCCGGTTCCGTTGCTACACAGCCCCCTAATTCTCTACTTCTCTCCAATTTATTTATATCATTCAGTCCAACAGAATCACTTTTTGCATTAGCATCTGATTGTTCTGGTAGAACGGCACATCTGTGTTACCAAGGACTGTTGGCGGTACGTTTGAAAGCTCATTGAGGTTATCCATCGGAACGATCACGCTCTTGGCCCCGTTTTCAGATAGCATGGTGACCTTGTCAGCAAAGTTAATTACTCTCTCTATGGCACCTCCCACAGAGATATTTCCAAGGACTGCAAGGCCAGCCTTCAGGTTCTTTTTGTAAAGGGCCGATACGATCGCGATATAGACTGCTGATCCGATACCCGACGAGATTGCAGAACCCAGAAGATTAGTTGCCTGAATGGTGATATCATAATTTTTCAGCGAATGTTTGTCACTCAGGATCGTTTTCTCATTAGCCTTTATGTACTGGTAGGTGTTTTTGATATTCTCCTTCACGGCCGTGTTGTTGACCCCGGTAATATTCAACTTTCCAGATCCTGCTATTGCGACGGTTTCAATCCTCACCAGCGCTACGTTCTCACCATCACTGGTACTTGTATAACAAACCCCCGGAGGAAGCGGAGTGTTCTCAATGAGGTGTGACCCTTTTTCTTCGGGCAGACCGACAAAAAACTCTTCTTGGCTTTCCTTATCAATGTAAGAGAAATTGGTATCCCAGAACTCCATACCCCCGATACGCTTCAGTTGTTCTTTAACACGTCGACGCATCTCGAGAGCGATTTCCAGATACTCCTTAATGTCTTCTTTGGTGTATTCGCCATCCGGGTGCATTAGCTTGATCAAGCCGGAAACAGTCTTCTTAACCGGTTTGGTATCACGCTGTTTCAGATGAGCTCCAAGTGAATAGTATTTTTCGAGTGCATCGGTATAGGTAACCCGCCTCAATGATTTTAGAGCCTCAGAGAAGTAATCCGTACTGAACCCAAAGTTGGATGTGAAATGCTTTGGCGAAAATTTGAGCATTTCCCAACCGGGAAGATAAAAATGGATACGATCTAGAAAGGCCGTATCGCTGTTGACCTCATCTGAAAGCGGACTGAACAGGTGCGAGGTCTGCAGGACCGTCTCGACAGGCTGATTGATGTTACCGTTAAGAATGATGGAAGCGACTCCAGTGATTTCACCACCGGCACCGGCCCGGGAGAAAGACCCTGACTCCATGTAGTCTTTCATCAGAGGAACAGCGTCTCGTTCCTTGAAGATTTTGTCCGTAGCCTCATCAAAGCAGATTGCATCCCATTGACCCACAGCCCCAACCTTACCGGTTGAGCCATGGACAAAGAGTTTTGCTACCGTTCCCTGACCACCGGATATCAACACAGCATAAGGCGTTAGTTCCTTATAGACAAAGGATTTACCTGTCGAACGTGGTCCCAGCTCGATGAAATTGAAGTTCGATTCAACCATTGGGAGTAATCTGGATAGCAATAGCATTTTGATTCGATCGGAGACACCTTCTGCACTCGGTTCATAGCCGCAGCTTCTCAAAAGGATGTCGAGCCACTCACTCTTTGTAAACTCCTTGCGTTTGTTGATGATCTTAGTATTATCAAAGCTGGAAAGCTGGATGGGCTTGATCTCTGTAATGACAAACGGAAAAATATTCTGTCCGACTTTAATGTTTGGATCATACTCCACATCGACAATAGCCCAGATGCCTCCCATAAGCATCTTTTCATGCTGCTTTACCAAGTCATCGCTGATATTTCCATTTTTGATGTTGCTGTTTTGTAGCTTCGCCCAGTAGATATCCTTTTTGGAATCCAGTTCCACGGAGATCTTATCGATGATCTTGTAGCGGCCATTCTCACGAATCTTGGAATGAATCAATGAGCTCTCTTCAGGATTCACATAATGCTCGCTGAGAACCCTTTTCACATTCTCCATGCCGGTGCGGATCTTTTCTTCGTCATCAGTAGAGCAGGAGTTGGCTATCAGGTATTCAAGCACAAACACCGGCACATTGGCTCCAACCTTTACTGAGCGGACAAGATCTTTCTTGACCACGTACCCCCTGAAGTGTTCTAAAAGTTTTATGTCTAAGTCATTCAATACTGTCATAACAGATGCCTCCCATAAGCACTTTTTCGTGTTGCTTTACCAAGCCATCGCTGATATTTCCAATCGGTTCCTTATCGTTAGAGAAGCCCGCCTAAATCTCTATCTTTATTTTGTTTAACAACGGCTCGGTCCAGCTGCTGTTTCGTGGCAGCATCCAGAAGGTGGACTTCTATTTCCGGATAGCCGTCAAACGTATATTCTTTGGTAATCCGCTCATTCCGTTGAATGATGAATATATCGCTTCTGTTCACCTGCGTTTTGTTCGCAAAGAAGACCAGATAAACCTTTCTCTCCATAGAGAACAGATCCCCAGCGCCTTTGTCGGCCTGAATTTTGATTGAAAACAATTCGCCGGTGACATCTTTTAAGTCTCCTTTATTTTCAATGCTAACAGGCAGCGACGCGATAGAAGCTCCGGAACGCTCCCAACAGAAATAAGGAGTTACCAGTTCCTGAGGTGATACACCTCCATGCGAAAATCCGTATAATCCAGGAGTCTTGAAAGGATTGATGTTCTTTGCAAAGTAAAGATACTCGAATTGCTTATAGCTCTTTTTAGCCTCAACCAATGCGGGAGTGAGGTCTGTTTGTTTACTTTCCGTGCGGATATAGCGTTCTGCCTTATCAAACTCGCCTTTCGGAGATATTGAAATCTTATCCGCTTCACTTAACAGTCCGGTCAGAACAAAACCATGATCTGTAATCAGGTAAACTTTTCCGTAACCGCTGGACAGGAGGAGTGAAATCTTTTCAGCGAAGAAGTCGATGGTTTCCGGGATATACTTAAGAGCTTTCTGTTGAAGCTTTTCACCCATGTCATCGATATCTTTATAAGTGCAAATCAGAAACTGTCCCGACCGGGCTTCTTCATTGACCTCATCAAGGCGAATAAAGTCGATTGTTACATTGGAATTCTGCACTGCCAGATATTTCTCTCGGTTACTCTGAACCGCTTCGGTAACGCCATTGTCCATGTAGATGCGGCTCATGTTGTTTTCGGTCTCGGAAGGGATATCGGCAAGAATTGAATCCCTTTTGAGATTTACTGGTCCTTTAACTTTGGTGGCTACCAGCTCAGCAATTTCATAGGCAACGCCATCCCCAACAATAACGGCCGTCTTCAAGCCGCCAGCTGCATCAATGATCCGCTGCAGTATCCCGGTCTGGTTTTCTTTATAGTCGCTCCAGTGTTCAAACCATTTGTCCAGAAAAACAGAGCTATGCTCTTTGTAGAGCTCCTGAAATGGTTCGAGGAGCTCTTTTTTATTAAGGAACTCTGCATACAGATTGCGAATGGCAGTATCCAGCTTGCAGAAATGTTTTTTATAGAACTCGACACACTCGCTGAACGAACTCAGGTAGGTAATATCCTTGGAGTCAAACTCCAGTAGTGCAATCACATCATTCCAAAAGAGAATACCAAGCGTCTGAGCCTGTCTGCTCTGATTACGCTGGCGTAATTTGGCAAGGATATTTGGAATCGAAGCTTTATCTGAAAGGTTTTTTCCGATTTCAGCCATCCATCTTTCATCCACCTGAATGAAGGGATGATGTATGCTGACTTTCCAGATATCCAGTTCTGTCGAGAGTGTATAACCGCCAAGATACTCGTTAAACGAATCTCGGTAGGAAACTGAGTCGAGCCAGTTTTGATAAACAGACTGGAGCGTCTTGTTGCAGTTTCCTTCAGCCAAACCATCAAGCATGGCCTTTACTACTTCACCAGCAAGTGTAGTTGCAGGCTTAAGCAGATAATCCTGTCCAAGCAGCTCATTGACTTTTTGGTAAAATGCTTCCCGAAGTTGCGCATCGTATTTTTCTTTTGAGTAGGTATCAGGATCATGAACAAAAGGCAGAAGCTCTTTGTTTAGGTCAAAAATTTCTGCCGCACCCTTATGACTAAGATCTATCCAGTAAGCTCGATCTTTACCAACGCTGACTTTTGCGGCGGCAATCAGCTCTTCCTTTTTGAGATTGATATTTAGATTCAGGGTCTGATGAACCTTGTCCTTGATGTAGCTCTGCAAGTAGCGGATTTCCAGACACCCGCAGGTCTCGCAATATTCACGGATGAACTTTAGCTCATCTTTTTTCGAACGAGTATAAATGAGGAACCTCTCATTACTGGGCTGTGTTTTCTCGATGAGATATTTCACATGCAGTTCTTCCAACTCGGAATTTGTTTGATAGATGGTAAACTCACCTTCGACAGTTTTTAGTAAAAACTCCGCGTCGCCCGATTCATCAATGAACACCGCCACCGAATGACGGTCGTAAATATTCAGCAGATCATTTTTAAACAATATGTCAATCATAGTCGGCTCTCCCTACCAATCCGCATTAAGGTACTTTTTAAGTTGACCTGCATTGAGTACCTCATAAGGAATCATTCTCTTTTTTTGCAATGGAGCAATATTTTTGCCGACACCGTCGTCGAGAACAGGCGAGTATCCTTCAGCAAGCAGTTCATCAATCTTAACTTTGAAGGCTTCAATCTCTTTGAGCTGTCTGAAGATGCGGTCTTTTTCGTTCTGTGCTTCGGCACTTTCATTACCTGCTAAATCGCTTTGACGATTAACCAATGAGCGTTCCCGATGCTCGATATAGACCGAGCGCAGGCGCAGCAGTTTGTCACGGCTCCATTTGTAGATGATAATGTAACAATCAAAACCTTGTTCTGGCCCACTAGAAAGATGCCAGATAAACGGTGTCTTCGGTAGATACATAAACAGGTTCAAGTGATCAGATAGCTCCGCGAAGAAAAACTTATTCAAGTACTCATGGATTGAACGGCCGAGGACTGTATCAAAACTGGAGTATTGGGCCGTACTGAAACCTTTTTCGCGAAATTTCCCCTCAATACGATCCAGCAATACCTTTTCCCCAGCATTAGGTACCAGCGGGACGATGCCGTCTTCATCCTCCATAAGGATTTCCCGGACCATATCAGCCAGAAACTCAATCGCCAGTGTGTGCATCCGCTGCTGCGGAATCACATTACTCTGTTTGAACCAGTACCAGACATTAATAGGGTTGACCTGATGGCGAATGCAAAACTCTTCTAGATCGTTGTTCTTCTGGTAAAGGGTTGGGAAGCCGCTTTCGATCTCCTCACACTCTTCGGCAGTGAATTCTCTGGTTGGGAGTGACTCGATGAAATCGCGGATCGTATCCAATGGATATTCTTTGGTCGCTTCTGTTTCTGCAAGATAGACTTCCCTGGCTTCAGCAAGTACCGGAAGTCCACCAATACTTTCTCCTTCTTTGGCCAGTACCATGGCTTTGTCAATGTCAGGTAGCGTTACGTTTGATAGAATCTCTCCATCAATTATGGCTTCGTTAATTAAGCTTTGAGCCAACAAATGATTTTCTGTCCAGAAAAATGATTTAATAGATGCCTTAAAATCATCTAGTTTAAAAAACAATGGCGACCTTGTGTAGTTATCCTCAATAATGGAATAACTGAGCAGATGGTCAGAAATTTGGATGTTTCGTTCGACTAAGGACTCTATGTGGCTAATAGCCGTTTGCCTAATGTCGAGTAAAGGTATCCTATTTAAGTCCCCCTGAGTCGTGTTAACAGTAGGGTTTAAACAGTTGATTATATATGAAACCAACTTCGAGTTTAAATAGCCTAAGCAATAGAAGTTAGAGTATTTGGTGTCGATTTGATGTATTCCAGGGCCGCCTCCGCTTATTACAGCACTTGATGGAAGCGTCCGAAAAGTTGTGCCTTTAGAACCGCTACTGCTGTAGGTCAATCCTTCAACAAAGTAATACTGCTGATTTCTTAACACTGCCTTCTTGAAGGATTTAAGCTCAGCGCCATCGTTTTTCCAGTTTACACAAAGCCACAAATTGCCAGACCACTTTTTAAAGGGCCCACCTTTTGGAAAACGAGCCCAATCACTTTTCTGGGAGCTCTCTCCTCTAAATATATCATTAGAATTCAATTCCCAGTTGAATCTAAGAAACCTTTCTCCGTTGGATACTGACATTCCTTGAGATACTTTAAAGAATTTATCAATAGAAACATTTTCAAACTTCTCCCGAAATTCATCGGAAATCCAGTAAATGAAGGGCCAGGACTTGATGATCTTTAGTTTTGATTGGTTTAGCCTATAAACATGCTCATCCTGTATTCCATTTATGTAATTATTATATATTTTTTGGAATATATCACCTTTTTTTGTGTAATTATGATATTCCTTAAGATCAAAGTAGACGCCAATTGAATCTGAAAATCCTTTTTCAAACACATACATTACGGCATCGATAGCGACATTAGAAAATTCAAACACACCTCCCATTTCAAGTTCGGCTAAAAGATTTACATTTGATTTTAAAAGAATGTACTCTCTGATAGACTCAAATGTTTTTATATACATGAAAGTTCTTGGACTAATCATAGCAATCATGCCATTTTCATTTACCAACTCATAACATCGCTTAATAAAAGCGGCGTACAGGTTGGTGTGGAACTTGTATGGCTTTTTGTAATTGACTTCGATGAACTTCTTTAACTCAGGACCAAAGTCGGCACTGTCAGTATATGGCGGGTTGGCGGTAGCCACATCGTATTCTGTGGTAAGCAATTCAAGAAAAGTTATGGCATCCCGCGTCTTGCTGGTCAGGAAGGTACTTCCTTTAGCTTGTGCATATTGCTCGACAGCGGTCTTAAGGTTGCTGAAGAAAGTGGCCGCGAAAATCTTTTCCTCCTCAATAAAGGCTGTGGTGAATAGTGAATATTCACCGGCATCGATCTCGTTCTGAATATCATGTATTCTGGATTTGAGTTTTTCGTCTAATCGAATAAGCGAACCAAATTTATATGCATATTGCAGGTCTGACCAGACATCTGAAATGAGTTCTTGCTGGTTTTTATCTAGTTTATTTCCTTCAGTAAAAATATGCTCTACTTCCGCATAATCCGGCAGATAAAAGTCCGAGGAGACCACATTAAAGGCGAGTTCGCTAATCGTTCTGCGTTTTTTCTTTGCTTTGATAAAGAGGCCAAGCTGGGCTAGTTGAACCGCCCGGTCATCCAGATCGATTCCGTGCAGATTGTTTTCAATTATCAGCTTAGGAATATCCTTTTCATCATAATCAGCTCCATAGTTTTCGATCTGGTCGACATAGAGTTCATAGAAAAAGTCAAAGGCGTAAAGAAGGAAATTTCCCGATCCGCATGCCGGGTCTATCACCTTTAATTCATGCAGCAGCTTGGGCTTGCGCTCCTGGGTTTGGGGAGCGTTGGCAATCTTGTAACGTTCCTTGATCTCGGAATTCGGATACATTTCTAGATAAAGTTTCCCCAGAGAGTTTTCCACCAGAAACTGCACGACCCAGCGAGGTGTATAAACCTGAGACTGCAGGGAAACCTTATGGTATTCAGTTTTAGCGCCGCTGTCTTTGTGAGCCTTCTTCTTTACATTGTTATAGCTCTCATACATCCAGCCAAGGATATCATCACTTTGCCAAATATCACTGCCCACCTGAGTGTCCTTTTCCACTGCATTAAAGGTGTCGATGATTTCATTGAGACTGATGGCATCAGGTAGCAAAGCATACGGATAGGCTTTACTGTAAAGCGGAAGAGTTTCTCCTAGCTCATTAAAGGCGTGTTTAAGGTATTCACGAATGCCTTCCAGTTCTTCGGAACGCATGTGTGGGTTCATTTCCAGCCATGCCTTGTGGCCAAATGAGCGGTCGCCATGCTCTGGCTGTTTGGTCAGCACTGGTGGGAATAGCGCAGCAGCTTCCATAACTTTAACAGCAGCCAGACGGTTGAACAGTGTAAAGGTAAGCTCATCAATGAGCTTACCCCGTGCATGTTCGTAATTACCGGTTTCACCAATATGATTTTCGAGCATCTCCTCGAAACGCATTCGTTTGGTTCTAACTTCTGAAGGAAGTTTTTCAATGTCTAACTGTTTGTTCTTGCTAATACCCAGTCGGGCGAAATATTTATCAAAAGCCACCTCAATGAGGTCCCTGAGCTTATCTACATGTTCTGGTAGTTTCATATATCAACATCCTATCATATAGTTTCTATATCCAGTTCGATCTCTTCATCAGGTCTGGCAGTGGTCAATAACGCCAGTTGAGTTGTTAGGAGTGATTTGTATTCCTGGACGGTCATAACCTTGTTGGTGACCTGAAAACGAACTTTGCGCGGTTTTTTGGGTACAGGAGACTGATCTCCACCGGTTTCTGGTTCCGGCAGGGGTGCTTCTGTAACAAAACTGCTTTGAATGATTAGCAACTCGTTCTCCTTGGTAGGAGCGAGTGCTGTATAGTTCAGGATATCCGAGAGTGAGTATCCACAATTTTTACAACTAATGGAATATTCAAGTACCGGTTCTTTGATGATCCTGTCCGAGCAGTAGCGCTTAAGCTCATCCAGCATCTTCTGGTTATGCACATTCAGCTCAGCTGGATACCCCTTCAGTGTTCTAAACGCGTCATCTATTTTTCCACTGAGAAGCTGATACTCATGGCTCATTCTAGCAGCAGCGTTTTTAATCAGCTTGTAGTAACTGTCTTTAACATTCTGCACCTGCTGCTGGAGGTTGCCGAAGTTCTTGACCATGTCCCGCTTATAGAGCCGAACAAATTCTTCGTTCGCTTCATTAATCATATTCTCGGATCGGTCTGCTTTTTTGAGTTCACTCGTAACCTCTTCAATGAATCTCTTAAACTCCCTGACCTTGGAAAAGTTCTTCTTGATGAATTTCTGCGCTTTCAGTATGGTCTGAATAGCGCCTGAGAACTGATCGCTATTCGTAAGGAAGAATTCAACCCTTTCGATGTAATTGCTTTCAGTGATCTTCCCAGTAAAACTTAGTAAGGTCTGTTTCTGGTCGGCTACATTCGGGAACAGTGACTCGAATCCGTCGACCGTATCGTTCAGCGTCGCCAGTGCTTTAATAAAATGATCTGCCATGTTCCGAATGCTGTCGGCAAGATCGAAGTCGGTGGTGTTCCAGTCAACTTTTTGCCCGGTATGGACTTCAATTTCAAGGTCCATCAGTAGTTGAACGGCCAGATTTTTCTGAGCAGCCGTCAACGTCACCGTAATGGACTTGAATGAAGCAGACCTAAATTTCGTGGCATTGGTAAAGGCGTCCTGAATACCGTTCTGCTTATGAGAAAACCATGTGTCACCATTGTATTTTACAGACAAGCGACCGGCTCGAAAGAGGGCTACCAAGGTAGCTACAATCGTTCCAAATGAATATCCCCATGGCGCACCAGAGAGATCTGACTCCAGTGTGCGACCATCTACGTAACGACTTTTGATCTTGAAATTGATCTCTTCAACCACCTTCAGGTGATCACCGGTAAAATTACCGTGGCTATCGAAAAATCTGAAGTCATCACCAGAAAACAGTCGGCTTAGATCTTCTTTACGGCTGCTGAAAATTTTAGGAACCAGACCTTCAGAAAGCCCGGAAGCAAGTCTTTTTGTGTAAATATTCTTGATCATTTTACGCTGAATTTCACTGATCGTGCCTTTGAAACTGTCTGCATTAAGCAGATGCTCGTCGAACATATAGATCAATGAGGCATTGTAATATGCCTTCTCAATCTTTATCCGAAGCTCTTTTTCCTTTTCCTCGCGAATGATGGAAAAATCCCGAATAATTTGACGCTTGGCTGGATCAGATTCATTGGAATACTTTTCTTCCATGTATGAGTAGCGGCTGATTTCACCAATTAGTTTATCAATGAACTTAAACTCATTGTTGTTTGGTACCAGCGTGATGAGATCCTTTTGAAACTGGGTTTCCAGCTTGAGGTTCTCGATAAAATCCTGCCGGTTTTGACTGATGTTAAACAGGCTGTAGACTGTCAATTTCAGATGCTTGTTGCCTGAGCCGGTTAGCTCGTCATCCTGATCGGAAAGAACGCTGAATTTGAAACTGTCTGTGCCGTCATTAAAGGTGGCTACCGTGTTAAACAACTTGTAGTCCTTGATGTAGTTAATCAAAGACCGTTTCTTGCTGAATAGCTCAACATCAAACTCCTTCATCTCTTCAAGGAGCTTGCCTTCAAGGTCAGAAGTGATCTTGTAGTTGTTGTTTGAAAGCAGCAGGACTTTTGCTTCAAGCAGCAGTTCGAGAGCCCCTTCTACGACCGGCTTCACATCATAGTAGGTTGTAATGTCGGAAATGTAGCTCTTTGTAATATTCTCCACTGTTGGTGAAATAACTTCTGAATCAGCCAAAAGGTGAATAGTCTTCAGCAGCTTTTCACCGTCAATGATGTTGCTACGTTCTTTTAGTATCTTTCTTGCAGTATCGTATTTATTAACCAGTCCAATGGGAGGAGCTGTTTGTGCCTCGGTACATATGGCGTAGCCCGGGGTAAAACTGTAAAATTCCTTATCCCGCATCTGTTTTCGAAGAATATCAAAAGTTGTAATGATCATTCCACGAGCGGCGATCTGAGTGGCTACCAGCGCATTGGAGCTGAATAAAAACTTCTGAAGAATGTCGAACTGATACTTATGGAATGGATAGTAGGTTGCAAACTCATCCGCATTTGCCGTTTTAGTCGGAAATGATGATTTCAAGTTGGTTGCATCCGATACCAGTCCTTCATTTTTCTTGTGGTAATTAACGAGCTGCTGATGCCCGGCTTCTGTTTTATGAAGCAGGCGGCTTCGGATGATGACATCAACTTCTGTTGATTCAAGATGAATCTTGGTCTTAAAACGATCGGTTACCTTGGTCAGTTGACTTCGATTCACATTAGCATTGTTAATGACATCATCGAGTTTTTCCTGAGCAATCGCGATGGTCCAAACTTTGTTGCTGATACTTGAAAAAGCTTCACTAATCCCCTCCAGATCCAATAATGTGAATTTCTTCTGGCTTATAGCTTCGCTGGCTTCATCAAAAATAAAGACAAGAGTCTCCTCCGGCCGGTACTTCAAGTATTTCTCAAGCTCTGATTTAAACTTGCTCGCAGAGAAATCCTCAATAGCGGAACTGTAAACTTGATATGTTTCGGCGTAGTCAGCTTCGCTATAACCCATTTCAGCAAACACTTTCCGCATGACCTTTGCAACCATACGATTGCTGGTTTTCAACTGATCCCATTCCTGGCCCTCGAGAGATTTGGCTTTACTTTTGAACTCATCGAGTTTACCATCGATAAACAAATCAAACTCCATATAGCCATAGATATCGTCGCGGAAGCCGAGGTTTTTCAGTAAGTTGGCAAAAAGAGTGAATGCTAGGCCTTTGTCTGTGTTCTGTTTGGCTATGTCAAGGAAAACGACTCTGCTGTTGATTGTTCCAAGATTGTGGATAGAGTTTTCAATTAGACTTTCGTCCGCCACGCCTTTCAGTCGTGGGATAAATCGCTCTCTGGCAGGTGTTCCGTTAATAATCGGATTGTCGATGATATATCCCAACATCTTGCCGAAGTAGGATTTACCTGACCCATAGAAGCCGGACAACCAAACCCCAGTTTCTTTTATATTGGAGGTAAATTGGTTGGTGAAATTGTAAAGATGCCGACCAATCCCTTCGGTTACAATATAAGATTCAATTTCCTGCTGGATTTCCAGTTCGGAACGATCCTCTAGATCGATCACATTTTTTATATCTTCCTGAAGATCCAGTGTCAGTATTTCGTTTATTTTTGTCATGAACAGTCTCCTCATTTCACCAACATGCAACGATATTTTGATGCATGTTTGAAGTTCAAAAAGTAAATGTTGTCATTCTCAATTTTTGATGGATAAAATATCAGAAGAGGATGAGGCAGATTCATAACGGTCTTATTCTCCATGATATTTACATTCTCGATTCCTGTACCAAAGAGACAACCGGTTCTTATTAGAATGGGAATCTTGTCATTCTGACAAGCTTTCTCAATTTCGCCAACAATCAGGTCAAATAGATCAATTGTAGGATCATCAGAACGAAAGATTAGGTGGGGAGTATTCTTAAAGTCACTATAATACTCTTTAAATGATTCCCAACCATCCTCATCAATGAATTGAACCAGTAGCTTGCTGACATCAATAAATACAGCCTTATCAGTATATAGTTCTTTCGACTTTTCTATATACAACTGTTCTTCATCAGGCGGGTATGAGAACAAGATACTGTTCCCGCCATTTGCCTGCCGCCGAAGCTGATCTTGGTTTGCTATATGAAATTTCAAGTCTGTAAATTTTTGTTGATGATCAGTTATATAAGACATCACATACTCCTTTATAGCTTTGGGTTAATTCGATGTTCAAAGCAACACCGTTGAAATTCATATTAAAGAAGCCTTTCAAAGAGAGCTTTTTAAGCCGGTTCTGAATATCTTCTGAAGAAATAAAGCTGATAGGAAGCAGCTCATTAGTCAAGATATTACTAGTGCTAGGAGAGAATAATTTTGCAAAGTAAAGAAAGAGCACTTGCGCTTCCGAAGATGGACGTATATGCTTGTATGACTTTACCCTCTCGGAGCTTAGAAAACCGAACTTACTCATCAAATTGAGGTATTTGGTCGAAAGCGTGTTAATTGTGTTTTCTGACCAACTGATCTGCTGTGATTCATTTTGCAGAAGAAATTCTTTTAGATAGGCGCCAATATCATCCTTGGAGATGCTGGTGCGTCCCGAGTAAAAAGTTTTCACAAAAACCCTTGATGTGATTTCTCGAAATAATCTATTGTTCAAAGCAAACTGCCAAACCAGAATCAACTCTTTGTCCCGTAGTGGCACGCGTTCGCTAAAAATCCCCTTAATGAGCTCCTGATGATCCTCGTTCTTAAACTGCAAAAATCCTTTTCTTATCTCGCGTTCAATCCTTGTTCGGCTTTTTTCAGTACGCAGATTAAATTCATTCCGCTGATTAACGAGTTCTTCTAGTGAATCGGATTGACTGAAATGTGAATCTATGGCCTTGAAAATGACCGTTATATCCCTCAGCCCACCAATAACGTTTATTGCGGTATCATATACGCCAAGTTCTCTTGTGTTATTAAAATCTTCCATTAATTATTGTTCATCCTTTTCGGGTTGTCAGCTGCACCACCAGAGCGAACCCATTTATCTACCTCGTTTTGTTTAAACATCCAACGGCGTCCTACCCGGTGGCCTGGCATTTCCCGTTGCTCGATCCACTTGTAAACAGTCTCGTTGCTCACACTGAGATATTTGCAAATGTCATCGACTGTAAGCCATCGTTCTTCCATAGTCTCGTCCTCTCTTATTCATGAGGTTATTGCATTAACTCCAGATGCCAGGAGTGAAGTACATCTGAATTCGAACGTAATCCCCCTAATATATCCTTATAATATAACTGATTGTAGACCCAAATCAAGTTAATTATTGTCGAATAGTGCCGATGACACTGATGTTAACCCTATTTTCCTGAGATCAACCAATCTTAAGCCTTACAGTACTTCATAGATTATGTCCAATTATCAATTTTATCTCGGAATTGACAGAGTTTCTTCACAAGTTCTGCCTACTTCTGTTTTCTAAGTAACGATAAACCATGGTACGAGAAATTCCCCACATTTTCGCAATATCCTTAATAGGTGTTCCGTTCGCTGTAAGGGTTCTAAACATCTCTAATTCCTTGTTGTCTAACTTTTCTGGCCTTCCACCTAATCCGTCCTCTTGCCCTTGCAGCCGCGCGACCAGCCACAGAACGATCTTGAATGGGATAGGGAAAGAATTCCTTCTTTTTGGGGCCACTCAAAACAAGAGAGATTTTTATAAAGATCTTCGTTACAAGACGGTCACTTTTTGAGTGGCTATTATTCATGTGTAAATTCATTACAGAACAGATCTTCCGTTAACTTTTCAAATCGGATACATTAGATTTTGTTTACGGAACACATTTGGAATACGAGGTCTGTGTAGTAATGGAACAAGAACGGCAATAAGGCTTAATCACATTATCAAAAACGAACGCTTTTGTTACAACATTGGTTTCAAGAAGCGTTAGCCTTTATTTAGCCAATTTAGCTGTAACAAAATACTGTATCAAAAATAATTCGTAACATTATTTATCACAATCCTTTTTGTTACGCTAGAAACCCTTTTATATCAAGCCTTCTTTTTCTTAGCATGGTTTTTATATTAGAACGCTGGCGGTACCCCTTATATCGTAAGATACAAAAGAACAATGGAATTGAGTAGCATCCATTGGACAAATCAATACAAAGGTCATTGAAGATAATTATGAGGATGTTTTGCGATTAGCCCATTCAATAAGAGAAGGAACAGTCTCAGCATCCCTTATTATGGGGAAATTAGGTTCTTACTCAAGACAAAACAGCTTAGCTACAGCCTTACGAGAAATGGGGCCAATAGAAAAAACGATCTTTATTCTTAATTACATTTCGGATGAATCTCTGAGAAGAAAAATACAAAGAGGATTGAATAAAGGAGAAGCCATGAATGGACTGGCAAGAGCTATTTCCTTTGGAAAACAAGGAGAGGTTAGGGAAAGAACCATACAGCATCAGCTTCAAAGAGCCAGTACTTTAAATATAATTATCAATGCCATTAGTATCTGGAATACTCTACATCTAACAAAAGCAGTTGAATATCAGAAACGGACAGGTAGTTTTAATGAGGACTTATTACACCATATGTCACCTTTAGGCTGGGAACATATTAATTTGTTAGGAGAATACCATTTTAATTCGGATAAATTGATCTCATTATATTCTTTAAGACCACTAAAACTTTCTTAACGTTGTTAAAAACGGGGGAATCGTCAGAAAAATGGGCTTAGCGTTGTAAATCCGCATTTCTCTGACGGTACCCCGTATATAAATCAAACTTAACTAGGTATCCAACGGCCACTTTCGTAATTCGCGGAATACGCCCATCCAGTCGCATTCCATATTGTATCGAAGATCGGTTTAATTGTCTGAGATATATCTATATCAAAGGACTCGACAATAATTTCTGGAACAATTAAAAAATCCCTCTCAATAGGACTGGAGTCTTTAATGGTAAATCCTTTAACATTAATTAAACTTACCATTAATACGAAAGGTAGTTCAGTTTGTAATAACTTATGAATTTCTATATAACGCTGTACAGTTGAGATAAGTTCTCTTTCAATAGTGTTAATTCTAAAATTTTGTTTGTCTTTTTTTATTATAGAAGCATTTACTGATTCAATACTTCCATCTCTAAATACCTGTAAGTATGAATCATTACATACTTTATTACTATTATTATAGTAAGTAACATAGCCATCGAAGTTATATCTTAAGTCTGATATACCACCTCCTATTGGTTCCAAATATACGGAATTTTCAGGAAGGAGCGACAAGTCAACTACATTACTAGAGCTATATGCAGAAATTGGTACACTATGTAAAATAATTTTAGGGTTATCCTCTAAAGTTATTGGCATCTCATTTGCAATTACGTTTCCGATTCTCGAAGTGCGAAAACCCCTAATCCTATCAAAGGTTCTTTCAGAAGCTACAAATGTTGATCTTATCTCATTATAATCAAGTGGATATTTTCCGTTTGAAGTTCTAGAATAAATTTCAAACCGTTCGTTTGTGAGCTTCGTTGCATGTGGAGATATCCAACTATTAGGAATATAGATTACGATTAATACGTCTTTTTCTACGTTTATTGGTACCGTAGTTACTCCTGGAATTCTTGGTTCTATTTTACTTCTTATCATAGACTCTAGCCTTAGGATTTCTTGGTCTACATTCACTTGCAGAGGACTAAACCCTACAGGTTCGCCGGAATCATTAGTTTCTACCCCATAAATAATATAACCACCAGAAGCATTCGCAAATGAAGAAACATCACGCCCAAATTCGACTTTATCCTTATCTCCTTGTCCTGGCAACTCTTTTTTATATTCAATTCTTTTATTTTCAATAACTTTTCCATCAATTAATTCTTGTATATCTTCCTCCTGAATTGATTGAGGTGATTTATTAAAAATTTTCATTTTTTAACCCTTCTTTTCAGTGAGATTCTATTTACAGGTTTTTTTCAATTAACACCCTAACTCTAAGACTACCTTCTTCGAAAATCCTTATTTAAAATTCCAAGATTCAATGAATCTTTATTATAGACAAACGGAGTGTAGTTTGATGATGCCTCTTCAAAATCATCATCATCCTCTTCCCATTCCATCATTTCAAAGAAAGTATCGTTAGCTGTCCTGGATTCACGCCCAAATTCACCAATATAAATAACCCCAGCATTATCTGGATCTGACACAACCTTATAAAATTCTTCAACAATTGCTGCAGCCATGGGCCCCTCGTATGGCCAAGATATAATTAAGACACTACTATCCTTACCATAATTTCTTATGGCGGTTAATGCGTCTTCCTTTTTAATATCAAAGACAGGCTTAAGATTCTTACTTATGTTCAACTTTTTTCGCGTCCCTGCTTCTTGGCAATCATCACTCTCAAATAAAGAGTAATCATCTGAAGCAATGACTGTAACACCTTGTTCCGATAATGCTTTAGCCAAAAAACCTCTTCCAGCTAAAACCTCTAAACACTTTTTATCTCCAATCCAATCAGCTAAAGGTTTAACCCAATCTAATGAGACATGAGCAAACATGCCTTCACTGATACATTGGTTCTTATAGGAAATTGCTTTTTCTGGACTTGAAAGGCTTGGCATTGTTTCTAAAACTGTATACGTGACCATCTTCTTACCCTCCCCAATGAGCTTATTGCTTAATTATGTTATCTATGGATTATAAAAAAGTCTTTGTAATCGTATCCTTTTTTATTTGTGTTCCAGGTAAACTAGATAACGTAGGCTTATATATTTAGTGGCCAAAAATTTTATCGCATAGAACTTGGTATTCTAAAAGTCATTGCTTTGTATAAAGGCATCAATACCTCATATAGTTTCATTGCTTCTTTAAGGATGCTTCCTCTTGTTTTAATTCTCTCATCATCTAATTCAAAATGGCACATACAAAAACTTTCGAGTCCATCTTCATCGTATTTATTATAAAAGTCAAGGAACTCATTCGGGGTCCCTTTATCTATTTCAAAGCGGTACTTAGACGTATCGTTTTTAGCATCATAAAAATGCCATATAAGTTTATTTCCAACGAGGCTGTTATAGTTCCCAGAGATGTCATCTTTAATTTCATTCCATTTTTCACGGACATGATAACGATCAATTCCATCATGCGCCGTGCCATGAAACATCCCCAAATCAATTCCATTAGAAACGAAGGAAATCTGAAAACATGCATGTTTGTGGAATTGTTCAATCGGATCTTTATTCCCCCTCCTATTTTTTCGCACTACACTTCCATAAGGATTTAACTCGCCCTTGTGCTTGCCATATCTGACCCATATTGCCCCTACACGCCAATGATTAAAGACAGAGGGGATAATTCCACTCGCAATATAATCCTTGTGATAATGCGGGTGCAAATCCCATTTTTTAACCATCGGTTCTATTTCTTTATGAAGGGCTAACAACTTATCTTGAATCACTTTTCTTCTCTTAATTGACGCAGAGTTAGAAGCCTTATACCATTCCTTTGAAACAGTAATATAATCATCAACATCAAAATAAAACCCACTCAAATCAGGATATGTTTTCATTTTGTATTGTTTTTCTTTGATATTTTCAAGATCTCTCTGAAGTGTTTCATTATTCTTTTGAATTTTTGAAGGAAGCGTTTTTTGATGTGATTGGTAAAGAGCTATTACTTCTTCAGTTACTTCAATACAATTAACTGAAAGATGCTCCCAGAAATCACATATTGGCGAATGCTCTAAAACATCTTTTGACATGCATTCAAAGTTGCGAGAGATACCACCTTCGGTCAGGTTCGCAGAACCATGGTAAAAGACTACATTATCTTCACAATGAAATTCATAAATCTTACTATGCAGAAAAGGATCCACGACCAAAAAGGCTTTGGAAAATGAGCACATTACTTCTAAGATGTCAGCTGGCTTTGTGTCATTAAAATCAATACTACAGTAGACAATGATGTCATCCCTTTTAAGATTAATCTCTTTGCACAATTCCCTTAGATATTCAATACCTGTTGGTGATAAATATGCACTTGAAATGACGATCTTTTTTGGCTTATTTTTCACCACTTCATATTCGATATCATCCCAAAAAGTATGCTGTCTCCAAAAGTATGTACTCATTTAACCACTCCATTATCAAAAAATAGTGTCTAAAATTACTTTAATATCATCATATTAACTTAGTGTATTTTACTACTGATTCAAACAATAAGTGATGGTTTTGCCTAGTGTACTTTTTGGTAAAATACGATCTTTCTGTTCATGAAGCCATGCTGAAAAAGGTCCAGAATGGGCCTGCTTCTTTCAACTCTCTGCTTATATCGCTCGGTAGGCTTGACATGTTTGAGCTTCCTTTCAATCAAATAGAGTTGATTATTAGGTGTTTTTTCGCTAGACGTACCAAACCGTTTTTGTTGGCTAAGACGAAATTGTTCTTCATACCATCTCACTTTTGCCGTGAGTTCCTCTACTTGAACTTGAAGTGATTCAATTGTGGGTTGGCTTGAATGTGAAGGTGTTGTTTTCATAGATAAATCCATTCGACAAAATCATTCAAATTCCTTTTTCATATATGATTTTTTATAGAATGGTTCTCGCATGTACAGCTTGATGCCCTTGTTTTTGTTGAAAAGCAAACCCAGCAAGAAGCCATCTCAATTGTCGTCTTGATATGGTAAGTGGTACACTTGGATGCCCAGTTGGCCAATAAAACGTTCTCTTTTCCAATCTGCGATAGTGCAACCAGAAACCATAATGTTCCCAAACAAGAATTTTTAGTTTATCGCGTGAGCGATTACAAAAAACAAATAACAAATAACAAATAACAAATAAAAAAGAAGAAAAGGGGTCTAACTCAAATTCTTCTTTTACAATAGCCGCTAGCCCATCAATCGATTTACGTAAATCTGTTGCCCCTTGTGCAAGATATACTTTTTCAATCGCTACTTCTGATATCATTGTTGTTTCACCGTCTGCATCACTTGTAGGAGCACCTGTGGAGTAAAGGGCACATCCAGTTCAATGGTTGCTTCTTTCATATGAATTCGAATGGTGGCACGTATTTTTTCTTCTACGAAAGGGACATTCATAGAAATCCAATTCACACGCTCATTTTTATTCTGATCTTCCGTTTGAGGTGATAATTTTTTCAACCAATAATGAAGCCGATGAGCCGGTAGGTTCTGTTTTTTACACCAAGCAACTTTTGATAACCCACTGTTTTTATAGTCTTGAATATAAGCTTTCCATTCTTTTTCTAATAGATGTTTTTCCATAAAAAAAACCTCCACATGTAGTATGTAAGGAGATTATCTCATGGGCTATTTACAAATGGCAGGTGAGGATTATTTGACGCTTACGTATCTTTCTTGCCTCACTTGCACAGAATTTTATAAAGTAATTTGCCCAACCACGTAAGATTGGATTCATAATGTCTGCTAGTTCCTCTAATGAGTATAGTTTATTCCACTTTCTTATCTCGCGGATTTTATCTTTAAGGTCTTGTCCAGCACTTTTACTAACTGCAAGAATGTTCCATATTTACTCTTGGCCCATCTCCTTCGAAATGTGTAGCCTAAAAAGCCAAACGATTCATGCTCATGTCGTTTTGAAAAATTATCACTTCTACAGTAGACGACTTTCGTCTTTTCTGGATGTAGCTCTAACTCACATGACATCATTCTTCCTTGGAGCTTTTCTAAGAGTCTTTCTGCTTCCTCTTTGGTTTGACAATGTATCACTGCATCATCGGCATACCTTGCCCAAGGGTTCGATGGATGTTTTATTTCCATCCATCGGTCAAATACATAGTGTAAAAAGAGATTCGCAAGTACAGGGCTTATAACACCACCTTGCGGTGTTCCAGA
Organism: Bacillus sp. HY001; assembly: GCF_007558965.1. Classification (NCBI taxonomy): domain Bacteria; kingdom Bacillati; phylum Bacillota; class Bacilli; order Caryophanales; family Bacillaceae; genus Bacillus; species Bacillus sp. HY001. The sequence goes on from NZ_VLTE01000023.1 coordinate 36,574, forward strand.
ATTTCGTTCTCTTATCGTTCCGTCAGGCATTAATATTGGAGCCTTTAAGAATCGTTCAATATAGAGAATTATCCAATTATTGTTAGTGTGCCTATGGACAGCTTTCATCATCAGCTCGTGGTCAATGTTGTCAAATAACCCTTTGATATCAAATTCAATTAACCATGCCATTTCCCAACATCTTTTTCGAGTTATTCCCACTGCATCAATGGCAGAGCGATTAGGTCTATATCCATAAGAATCAGCACAGAATATCGGTTCAACAAGTGGCTCAAAATTCATACGAACTACCATTTAGGCAATTCTACCACTAATAGTTGGAATACCTAGCTTAAAAAGCGTGCTCCTAATTTCACTTTTGTTTTTTACAATATTCTACTATTTCCTTCATAAAACTATAAGCATTAATATCTTTTGGCAATTTCTTTTTAAACAAATTTAAATAACTATATAATAAATCTTTATCAATGGTTGTTTGTGTTAAGGTATTTCCATCACCTACTAAAAAAAAAGCATCATTTATCTCTTCATTATTAATATGAAATAAACCACTTATTAAATTTTTATTTACTTTTTTTAACCTTTTATTTTCTCTCCTTAAATGTGCCAACTCTTTAACAGAGACAACCTCTTCAGAATCATCTGCATTAGTTAATAGCGAACTTGTATTTAAACGCTTTACAGCACGTTCATAAATAGAATTGTAAGTCTCCAACGACAAAGTAGCTTTACTTATTTTAAATCCTTTTTGTTCCTTCTTTTTTATTAGTAAGTCTGTAAGAAATATTTTTGACATTTTTTCACATTTCAAATTTCCTTTTATTATTGAATCAACAATCTCATCCACAGACTGTTCGATCTTTTTATAATTTTGCATAACTAATTTTTTACGAATTTCTAGAGCTTTTTTACGAACCTCTTCCATTTTTTTGAGTTTCAATCCACTTTCTTCTTCAATCCATTTCTGAAGATTAGACTTATAGTACTCTTTTTTTGACAATGTATTAACAGCTATTTGCTTGTTCGAATCATTTGGAAATAAGTCTCTTGTTGTATCCGATATCATTTTATTAGAAATATTCAGAATTCCTTTTCCATCTAAATGGCGAATGGCAGCCCTAATCCCTTCTTCTTTTTCTCTCCGAAGTAAATCATTTTTATTATTCATTTAAACACCACCCTGTTTATTTTTGAGCGATATAATAAAAGATTAATATCTTCAAATTCCCCATTCTTTTTTAATCCCTTAATATGTTTTATAATTTCTTTATCTAAATCACTCTGTCTATGCTTGAGCATTAGATGATAAGTAAATTTATCTGCCCGAGCTTCTTCCATACCAAAACCCGTTTTATTCGAAATAAGTGTTATCCCTTTAGCTGCTTCAATACTTTCAAAACGACTCACAAGGCTTAATAGAGCATTTTCCAAAATCACTTTACCTCTTTTGGATATCATGCTCCGTTTAAATCTATTGATATTATTGATTTGATAATCAATCGCTTTTATTTGCTCTACTAATATCCTAGATATATTGTCTATCTTTTCCTCACTATACTGTCCAGCTCTAAAATCCTTACACCCTAAACACGAAATACCAGTTGCTGAACAAGAAATAATTACTTCACAAGCTGTATTTTTATCAATATAGGCCTCTGCATCTCTTATCTCTATCCGATCATGCCTTTTTTCAAACTCACTTAAGTATTCATCAATATCTTTTAAGAGGACATACTCTTTTCTATTAACTTCCTTATCAATCACTTGATAATTAGAAGTAACTAATTCATTTTTTGCCCCATAATGACTATGTTCTTCCATCATTTTTGCTACTTTGAACATCATTGCTGTCGATTTTTGATACTCGTCCTGACTATTTATATTCCTATGTCCTATATAATCTTGAATTTCATATTTATTTAGACCACCATGTAATAATAACCAATTTATCTTTGCGTGTCTAAGATCATGTGTAACAAATAAAGCCTTTCTTTTTTTCAAATTCCTTTGTAAGTATGGCATTCCTTCATATAGCTCTCTATTCAAAATATCGTAATGGGAACCACACACTATCCCATTTTTTATTTGAATTTCTATTAGTCTGTTATAAACTGAAGTCTTATCGGTTTTCCCGTTCTTTCTATTAGGAAATAAAAATCTATCCTTCATCTCTAAACCATGATACATATTTTCAGCAGCTTCTATTGATTCCTTGATTATCTCAAAATGTATTAAATCAAACTCATAACGATTTTCTCCAATTTTTTCTCCCCTATGTAATTCAAATGCTCTATCATTATTCCCTTTTAAGGTTTTAATCAAAATATAAGGTTCCTTATAATCAAATGATCTTTTTACATCATCAAGCTTCAAATTACATATTTCTCCAACCCTTGCTCCAGTTAACATGATGAGCCAAATAAGACGTACATGTATAAAATGTATTTTTTCAGATTCTTTCATTTTCGAAAACCTATTTAATCTTGACTGAATAATTTCACTTCCTACTGAAGAAATTAAAGCTTTAATTCCAGTTTCCATAATTCCTGTATGATTTACATTTATGGGCTTTCTAGGTAATTTACTTGAAGAAAATAGAGAAATAATCTTTTGATTATCATACCCTTCAAACAACACATCATTATAGAACTTTAAAATATCTCTTATAGACTGAAATTTCCCATGCGCTTGAGAACTATTCACCAGTGCAAAAAAGTCTCTATGTTGAACATTTACCTCACTAATTTTTGTAATGTTGTGTTCAACACAAATCCTTGTAAGTTGAGACCAATGAGTGATTTTTACTTTTATTTTCTTAGAATCATATATTTTTTTAAATAGACACTCTTCTATAAATTTCGTACACACATCATAAAATTCCGTGTTAGTATAGCTCCCCATTTTATTATTAAAAAAAATCCTTACATCTTCCACTATATCAATAGGTTTATTAGCCCACCTTTTAGATAAATACTCTATAACGTTATCTTTTTCACTTATCAAGTTATGTTCCTTAAAAACCGGGTAAAACAGCTGTGTGAATTCATTAAATCGTTTCCCTAAATTTCTTGCTCGATTTGAATGAAGCCTGTAATAATAAAGTAGTTGTACAACGATAGTCTCCTCATCTAATGCATCCCACTTATAAAAGATTACAATAGATATAATAAACCATTTGTTTTTGTTTTCCTTAATATAATTAATATCAGGAAGTTCACTTGGCTTTAATAAGTCGTACAGATAGCATAATGCTTCAAACCTCCCCACCCCAATAAACCCTTCGGTATATATGTATTTTTCAATAAACTCTCTATTTATATCAATTCTATCGAAAATCATATTTAACAAAATATAATCCAAAAACAACTTCTTTTTTCCTTTTGAATACGAAGAAATAATAGTTTCACTTTCAACCGAAGTTAGTATTAATGGATTGATGAGTCCATCTTTGACCCATGACTCAAAACATAAATTAATATTTGGAACAAATGAACTAGACACAAACCCAAAATGTTTTCTTAGAATTTTATACTCTTCAATCGTTAGTAATCCAGCACAACGTTTACGTTTAGGAAGCTCTGATTTTACAAACTCCTTTTTTATGACTTTCCCCAATTTTCACACCTCCCCTTTTCTTTTCTTTGCAAGCATTTCCAATATTTGAGTTGGCGTGTAATTAAGTTCTTTTGTTAATCGTTCTGATAAAGAAGTAATTCTACTGCGTAAAGATTTTAAGTGGTCTATTGCTCGAATATCCCCAGAATGTAGTTTATAAATCCCTTGAATTGTTTCATTACATCTGAGAATTTCATCAATCATCATAGGAACATCTTTGTCTTGTAAAATATGATCCGCACAACTTACACACGTAATATTTTCTTTCAATTTAGGGCAACTAAAGTTAATACACATACCAAAATATGCTGCTCCCTCTGGAACAAGTCCTTTATTTCCATCTACATGTGGTAAATAATCTAAGATGTTTTTAAATGATTTATTACTAGATAATTTCTCTAAGATATCATCACCTATAATACCATAAGGTAAAGTAAGCACTTTAATCACTTTATCAATATTTGGATTAGTCAAGTCCACTTCCAAATCTCTTTTTATTTTTTCTTTTATCGAATGTGTATGCATTTTCGCATCTACATTCGAATATCGCATAACATCAGGTAAACTTTTCATAAAAATTAATTTACCTTCTGTTAATAAATCTAGTAGTGCAGACCAATTATATTCCTTTGTCATTAAATTACTTCTATGCCTCAGTAATCTCTTAACTACCATTTCTTTATATTCATAGTCGTCTCTATATTCAAAATCATAATAGCTCATACAAAAGAAAAAATACTCTGCACTTCTATGTCGTAAAGCATGAAATCTCTCTCCAGGTTGTCGAGATACATTAGCTTGTTTACAAATTTTATCTAGATGTCTCGTTAGGGTTTGTTCGCTAATATACGTTACTTTCTTATGCCTTGGATGTATATGTACAAACTGTAAAACATACTCAGCTTGTGACTTTATCTTTCCTTTTGTCCTATCTAAAATCGGCAGTGCTATTAGACTATATTGATATTCTCTTCGTATTTCCATACATTTCTCTATCATTTTAGCCGTTTCTTTTCCAATGGGTACGACACCAAACCTTTCAAATAACTTTGACCAGCCCAGCACACAAATGTGAACATCCTCTTCTTTTAAGTATGATAATGCACCATACGGGGCATTGATAACCTCACTAACCCGAACACCGCTATCTGCAATAACCCTTAGCATAGTTGTCATTTGTAATTCATTAAAATACTTGATAGTTCCTGGTTCTTCTTGAATGTTATAGTTATAAATAGCTCTTACTAATTGATCTACTTCAGCAATATCATGTTTCAATGTACCCTTTCTTATTTCTTCATTCATATCTCCTTGCTTTTTAATACTATATTCCATCACATTCAATGTTTGATCGGCAGTATTCACTGATCTATTTAGATTATTATTCCAACGATAAGTCTTGTTCTCTGATCTAATTTCATGATTTTGAAAAGGGAAGTTTACAATCAATTGTAAAAAAGCCCCCGTTTCAAATGTTGTTTTTAATTCTTGCAAAATCGTACAAAAATAGTTTACTCTTCTCCATGCTGTTTGTTTTTTTAGCCCCTTAACGGTTGCATATTCTAGATAACAATCAATCCATCTTTTTAAATTTCCAACTGTTAAGTATTCAATTTTTTTAAGATCTTTAGGCTTATGTTTCAATAATTCTTGAGCTTTTTGGTATGCATTTATTCCTCTTCGGTTCATAATCAAATAGTTTTTATACGATTTAAATACATATACTATTTCATCCTCTAATAGCAAAATTTCTTGATCATAAGAATTAATTCCTTGTAATCCCCCTTCAATCCCCAACTTTTGATAATATATATAATTCAAAGCTACTACGTCATTATTTTTTGATAGTTCAGAGTGTTTAATGCCCAACAACTTCCTTATATCAAGATCTTTAAACTCTATTTTCTCCCAATCATTTCTAATTTCACCTCCAGCATTTAGAAGGAGAACAATGACAAAATAATATAAATTATTCGTACGTTTTAATAACGTAAATTTCTTTTTCTCATTAATTAAAGATATTAGTTCTTTTTCAATTGAATCTGTATTTTTAGTGTAAGATAGTATAACTTTTACATAGCAATTGATATTTAAGCTATCTAATGTTTTTAAACTTTTCGTTTTATTAGTAGTTGTAGTGATAGAATTATAATAAAATTTTTTAAAAGTACCAATAGAAGTATTCATTTGAATTTTGATATTATGTTTTAAAGCTATACAAAATCCGATAGTATTAATACACATTGTCATGTGCGGTTTAAAATCATCCTTCCCCTTAATACTAGCTTCCACCATTTTCTTTGTTACTAGTAACGAATCTAAAACATGATCTAAACATTCTGTTATATATACAGCTATACGGTATTTATGAGTAGCATTTAATTTTATATAATCTGCCCCCTTATATTTTTCTATCTGATTTATTATTTCAATAACCTCTGCTCTGGAAATCAAATTATTTGAAACTCCCCACTGTATCTTTCTAATTGGCTTCAATATCTTTTTTCCTAACCAGTACAGTACAGTTATATTAGTATCACCTTCCATTTCCCCATTAGCTATCCAGCCATTTTGCCCTTGATATATCATAGGTGTATGGATTCTCAGTATTCTATAAAAAGTTTCTTTATTGACTCCCATTTCCGTAGCCATATCCAATATTTCCTTTTTATCTTTTATCAACTTATCTTTAATGTCCTTAAATAACATATTTTCACCTCTTTCCTATTCATCTTTCTTACTTTGTTCATAAAAAATTACTTCATTAATATTCTCTCGCATATAATTAAAAAGCTTAGTTTGAGCTTCCTTAATTACTTCACCATTTGAGAAAAAATATGTCGTTGCTGCTACAGTGGATGTAGGAACATGTCCAATTTCTCGTTTCATTAATGCATCATTATATATACAACTTTTTGTTTCTAATGTTATCCGAGCTGAAATATAGGTATGCCGAAAGGAATGTACACTCAATCCTTTCTTTTTGGCATGTTGCAAAACTCGATTGGGTATATATAAATCCCTTACTATTTTAGGCTCAATAGAACTACAAATCTTATCAAACCAATGAATTTCTACAGTTTGTGGTTCAATAGGATTACATTTATTATTTTTTAAATTTATAAAAAAATAATCTCTATTTATTTGATTATTAATGTGTTTTTCAAATAACAAATGTCTCTCTATTAAATATTGTCTTATTAAATTTCCTAACCAAGATCGATCAATTAATTTTCTAATTTTCTGAATTCTATAACTATAGATTGACGAATACTCTGGATCAAATATTGAGATTCCCTTACGCTTCTGTTCATAGTGGTAAACCATTATATCTTTTATAAATTCTGCTGGGGCTTTTTCTCTACTTTCTAAAATTAGCTCTTTTTCAAATGTTTTCTCTATATCTTCCTGTGTAATAAAGATGCTCTTACACTTAATATCTAATAAATCTGGAAGAGAAAAATAATCCTTTAATACTGTAATCCTTGGTGTCTTCGTCTTATTTTTTCTCCTAGCAGATTCATAAAGTGATCTTTTAGCAAAACGTAGTGTGAAATTAAGATATTTATTAAGGAGTATATCAATGTCTTCATCATTCTGCGGTTCATCAAACATATCTTCCCAATGAACTATAGTTTCTTCAGAGAATGGTTGATACTTATTTTTTCGGGGAATTGAAACTTTTACATTTTTAATTAGTAAATTAAGACATTCTGATACACGAGCACCAGATAACAATAAGAAAATAAAAAATAATTTTCTTTGTGAATGACTTTGTAACATATAGGATTCAAAAAATCTTTTTAATTCTGTTTCATAAAAAACTCTCTTTCTTCTCTGATTTACCATAGAATCTTCTACATCGGCTATCTTTTTTATTCTATGATTAACATCCCAAGTTACATATTCTTTTCTACTTCGAGGATTATACTCAATTGATCTTCGGGTGACCTCAGGGTTAATTATTTTATATCTATGCCACCATTCCTGTGTAGCACTTAGCCAATTTAAATATTCTAGTACATACTTTACAGTTGCTTCAATATATTTAATATTAAAACTCCATAATTGTTTGTCTTCTTTAAACTTTGTAATACGTGGGTTGTATAAGGCACTTACATTTCCTTTTTCTTCTGAATACAACCATTCATTGTACCACTCATTGTAAATTTGTTTTATTATTTTCTCATCATCAGTAATATAAGGATGAATAGGTAGAAATTCAATCTCAGAAGGATGAATACGTACCCGCTTAAACATCCTTTTGGGAATTACACTTAAATATTTTATAAATCCATTAAGTGCTGTATTAGTTAACTCCTTTTCTATATCTACACCGCATAATCTACAATAATTGTAATAGTGACATATAGCATCTGTCTCTTTTTTTAATTGTGTCTTACTTATCCCACCCTTCAATCTATACCTCAAATAATCTAGTGCTGGTTTAACTATATAATGATTAGGATGAAAAATAATCCACACCCCATTTTCATCTTCTTGAAATGTTTTATTTATCCCATGGCCGCTTTCTACATAATACATACCATTAACCTTCCTAGCACTCTTTCTTAAGTAATTAATCTCTTTCATGTCATACCTCTTCTCTTATCCTCCATTATTAATATCCAACTTCCACCAGATTAAGTTAGCGTAGAATTCATTCACATTACTATTCATAACATATAAAAAAACAATAATCAAAATAAATTTAATTTTCAAATAAATAAAGGCCTATCATTTTATCTATTCTGATAGATCCTAACTTAATAATAAGTGTCTAAGTTTTATTGTTATTTTTAAAATAGTGTATTAATCAAATGACCAATTGCCCATGTACAGTACGCTCCATTTGGAAATAACTCATTCGCTTCTACTTCTAAATATCCATCTTTCCGGCGATATTTAAACTGTGAAACAAGAGCCAAACCTTGATCTGGTTTCTCGGCAATAATTAATTTCATTTTATAACTCCCTATTCGTATTCCAGTGTTACTTTCATTGTCTATCTGTTTAGAGGCGATAATAAAACAACAATCTTATTTATCATTCGCGGGTTACCCCGGGTAATGGGATAACTATAATATTATACGCTTATTCTTTATGTGTTCACAATAGAGATACTCACATATTATTTCTCCTATAATTAAAACAATATAAATGTGAATTCAATTGTACAAAAGTTAAACTCTACAACCATATCACTTTTTTTCTACTGACATAAGCTATTATAAACTTGAAAAGGATGATGATAATATGAAAAGTCTAGTAAGTATACACGACTTATTAGCAATTATAGAGCATACCGAAGGCTGGTTATCGCCGCATGAGCAATTTGCTCTATTACACTTATCTTCAACGCTAGATCACTTAGAGGGAGATATAGTTGAAATCGGTTCCTATAAAGGAAAAAGTACAATTGCCTTAGCTCTGGGAAGTTCTCTATTGAGTAATAAAAAACGTCCAATCTACGCTATTGATCCATTCCTTGATTGTTATTACCCTTCATTTCAGTTCAACATAAATTACCACGGACTACAAGATTTCGTTATTCCAATAAGAAAGTTTAGTACACAAGCTTACAATGATTGTCCTAAATCTATCGCCGCATTATTTATTGATGGTGATCATGAATATTCTAGTGTGAAACACGACATCACTCATTATGTATCACGTGTTGTAAATGGTGGGCTCATTCTATTTCACGATTATACCGAGCAGTTTCCAGGAGTTATCAAAGCTGTAAATGAACTTTGCAATAACTCTGAATACAACATTGTTTTAACTTACGACCACCTTGTTATCATTCGAAAAACAAATTATTAAGCTCTGTTTCATTATCTTGCTTACTATCCTAACTCCTATTTATTCACAAAAAAGATGTTCAAAAGTGGACCATCCTTTCCATTCATTTTTACTATATATATTTCTCTCAAAGTAATAATACTTTTTCCCTCTGTAACTAATATGATCGTAATACTTTTTTACAGATACTCACCTACTAAAAGAACACATCACTATTTGAACATTATATCGAACTCACCTCTAATAAATTGTGCAGATAATATGCAGATATAAATAAGCATAAGTACTCTCCATATGAACATATGATGAAATGAATGATAGGACAGGGAGGTATCATAATGTTCGCTTACACATTAGCCGCCTTAACACTTTGTTGTATCTCGATTCTTATTACATCATACATTTCTAAACGTAAGGGTACCCTAATGGAGTATATGGTATTTATTATGTCTTTTAGTATGAGTACGGGTTTAAGTATCGGTTTTTATTTAGGTATTCTTTTTAAAGGTGAATTACTATATTCTACTTTGCTTGCGATTTTGATTAGTGGTTGTATCGGTTTTTTAGTCGGTCTACGTTTTCACCTATTCACAGCTTTAGAAGGAATGTTCTCTGGCTTAATGGCAAGTATGATGGGCGCAATGATTACAGAAATGTTAAACGCTCAACAGGCTCATAGTATACTGTTCATTAGTCTCTTACTTACTATAACGATTACTATGTCCTGTGTGATTCAATTGTTATCAGAGAACTTTTCTACTTTTATCCAACGGCGTTTTTTGTTATTACTTTCAATTAGCGTAGTAATTATCGTTGCCGTATTCGTAACATTCCCAGATCATACTCTCCCACCTTCACCCGGGCATGATCAACATATACATTAACACTTGGAATATAATCAACTTTATAATTAGCAGATGATTTCCGAGAAAATATCGCGGTTTAAAATGAACAAAATAAAAAGACGCTCAAACTTGAGCGTCTTTCCCGATCATTATTTCGTAACTGCTTCATCTTCTTTTACTTTTACATTCACATTATTTTCTCTCATAAACGCTTCAATCTCTTCAACTTCTCTAATGATATCTTTTGACAAGTTTTCATGTCCGTCTTTCGTTACAAGAATATCATCTTCAATACGAATGCCAATTGCTTCTTCTTCAATATAAAGACCAGGTTCAATTGTTATAACCATACCTTCTTCTAACACTCTCTCTTTATATGTTCCTACATCATGTGTATCTAAACCAAGGAAATGGCTGACACCGTGATAATAGTATTTCGATAACTCTTCGTCTTCTTGAATTAAACCAATTGCTTTACACTCTTCTGCCAGTACCTTTTTTGTATGCTCATTTAATGCAGCAAACTTTACTCCTGGCTTAATGAGTTTCGTTGTTTCTTTCAATGCTTTTAATACAATATTATACATTTGTTTTTGGCGACTAGAGAATGTTCCATTTGCCGGGAAAGTATAACTAATATCAGCATTATAGTAGTCTTTTTGAGCGCCTAAATCTAGCAGTACTAAATCACCATTTTGAATTTGTGCATCATTATCTTCATAATGAAGAACTGTAGCATTTTTTCCACTTGCCAAAATTGTATTGAACGCATGATGCTTAATGCCAGATGATTTCAGTGTGAAATCAAACTGAGCTTCTAACTCATACTCCATCATGTCAGCTTTTGCATGCTTAAGTACGTTGTAAATGCCCTCTTTCGTTACAGCAATCGCTTCTTTAATGATTTCAACTTCTTCTTCTGTTTTAAACACTCGTAATTCACAAATATTCGGATATACATTACCAATTAAAACGTGTGGATACTGTTCTCTTACATGTTTAGAAAATGCTAGCGTTTTTGTCTCCGTACCATTCCACTCACGACGCTCTAAATCTAAATATAGATGCTTCACATTTTCTGTAAAAAGTATATTTGACATTGTCTTTTCAAAGCTATCTAAATATACAACTTTCTTTATACCTGAAATTTTCTCTGCTTCTTTGTTAGAAACTGTTTTACCGACCCATTTTTCCATTACTGGATCTGACTTTTCAATGAAAAGTGTTTCTTCTACACTATTTCCAAACTTCTTCAACATGAAAATAACATTCGGTTCATCAATTCCTGTTACATAGTAAAAATTTCGATTCGGCACAAATTTATAATGTGCATCCGCTGACATATGAGGTGCTTGTCCAGCGAATAAAATAGTAATAGATTCATCTGGTAATGTGTTTACTAATCGTTCTCTATTTTGAGCAAAAAATGTTGATTTCATAATAATCCCCCTAGCGTTCTATGTATACTTATAAATATAATTACCTAATACAATTCATTCTATTATTGTTATAATTTTTCGTCAATTAATAGTGCTCATAGAGAAAGGAAAATTTTCATTTCTAGAGCCCTTTCCAATCTAAATTATGCATACTACTCCACAATTTCTTGACATTTATTCCATACACTTAAAATCTCACATATAGGAAAGGAGCTACAACTTTGAAACGTTACCTAGCAACAAGGTTAGTAATTACTTCTTTATTCATAATTTCAGGATGTTCTAGCAACGCAGAAACAGCACCAGTGAAGAAAAAAACGGTGCAATCTCAGCCCCAAAATACAGAAACAGCAACTACGATTCCGCAAAACTTCTATAAAGAAACTACATCTGAAAAAATCGAGCACATTCATGGAATTGGCTATGCAGGAAATATGCCTGGAGTTTCTATCGCCACTCATAGCGGGATAAAAGTTTACCAAAATGGAAAATGGCTTGAAACTAAGACTGAGCTACATGATTATATGGGATTTCAGGCAACGAAGAACGGATTCTTTGCCAGTGGTCATCCTGCACCAGGCGCAAATTTAAAAAATCCTTTAGGGTTAATGAAAAGTTCTGATGGCGGTAATACCCTTGAAAAGCTAGCATTCTATGGAGAATCTGATTTTCATAACCTTGCTGTCGGATACAATACGGAAGCAATTTATTTATACAATGAGCGTCCAAATTCTAAATTACAACAAGGTTTTTATTTCAGTACGAACAACGGACAAGATTGGAAAAATAGTAAGTTAAAAGGTCTTTCAAGTACGATTCATTCCTTTTCCGTACATCCGGATCAAGCTAGTGTAGTCGCGGTAAGTGCTAAAAACGGTGTTTATTTATCTACAGATTACGGAAATACATTTGAACTATTCTCTACATCACTTGAATCGACAGCAGTTACATTAAGTAATGAAGATGTTATTTACGCCCCCATCAATAAACAAATCATAACGAAGAAATCAATTGCTACAAATGCAGAGAAGAGTATACAAATACCATCTTTAGACCCTAAAGATACAATTATGTACATATCACAAAACCCTCAAAATTCAGCTGAAATAGTATTTGCTACAATGAAAGCAAATGTGTTCCTTTCTACAGATGAGGGTAAAACGTGGAAGCAGATTACGAAAGAGGGCACATTCCAATTTAATTAGAAAGGTGAATATAACGTGTTTTCAACAATTAGTGAATGGAGCTATCAACTCATGGCTCCTTTAATGGATGTCGCGAATGCTACGAAATCAGTACCTCTTTTATTTGCGTTTTTATTAGGCGTAGTAGGTACTCTTGCTCCTTGCCAATTAACAGGAAACATTAGTGCCATTACACTTTATGGCAATCACTCTTTACAAAAAGAACATACATGGAAACATATATTGTTATTCATTTTAGGAAAAATAATAGCTTTTACAACACTTGGACTATTCGTATGGTTTTTAGGAAAAGAGACTCAGCAAATATTAACTTTGTACTTCCCGTGGTTACGAAAAATAATTGGACCTTTATTAATTTTAATGGGGCTAATGTTGTCAGGTATTACTAAAGGACGAAATTTCTTCTCAATCAAGTTTAGACGGAAACAAAATGAGGTTGGCTCATTTTTACTTGGATTCTTCTTTTCCTTAGCTTTCTGTCCGACTATGTTCGTTCTATTTTTCGGAACGCTAATTCCTTTATCTTTCTCATATAATTATGGTTACTTGTTTCCACCATTCTTTTCGATAGGAACTGCTCTCCCTATCGTTATATTAATGTTCATCATCTCCTACCTTGGATTAAATGGGGCACTACTTAAAAAGAGCCGAAAAATAGGAAAAACCATTCAGCTTATAGCTGGAATACTACTCATTTTAGTTGGGCTCTATGATACTACTCTATATTGGTAATACATACAAAAGGTAAGCTACAGTGAAATGAGCTTACCTTTGTATCATTTTATTTATTCATTTTTTCTTTTGTTGTAGTTGGCTTAGTAAATTCATAACAAACGCCAGAAACAGCGGATCATTCTCTTTTCTAGGTGACCACTGCATAATAAGTTGTCGTGGAATTCTAATTTCTATCGGTTGCACAATGAAATCATTAATAATTTGCTTATGTAGTCCTGATACTGGAACAATTGTTATACCGTTAACCTGTAAAGCAAGTGCTAATGCTGAACTAATGGTCTCTGATTCCATCACTTTATTAACTACTATTTCATTTTTCGTCAAATATGGTTCAAGTACTTCTTTACAACCAGAAAGCGGCATAATAAAAGGATAATTTTTCAACTCTTTAATAGTAAGATTAGGTGGAACAAACTTTGAAGAAACCATAACATACGGATCTTCACCAATGACATCATAATGAAATCCTTGTATTAAATTTTCTTTTATAGAAATAGAAAAATCTGCACTTCCAGAAGACAACCAATCTAAAACTTCTTGGTAGCTTCCCTCTCGAACTGCAAGCACATACTGACTTTGATCAAAATTACCTAATTCGATACACTCAGCCAAACAATATACAGTAACTGAAGGGTATGTAGCTAATACAATCTTATATAAGCTTTTATTTTTCAATTTTAAAGCTGTTTCCTCAAGATTTTCATACTCGATTAGAAGTCTATCTACACAAACTAAAAATTCTTTTCCATTTTCAGTTAAAACCGTTCCTTGTCTAGAGCGATCAAATAAAGTGATAGCATATCGTTTCTCTAATTTGTTTATGATATGAGTTATAGCCGGCTGTGTCATATGTAATTCCTTAGCAGCTAAACTAATGCTATTCAAACGAGCCACGTATTTAAAAACTTTAAAATCAAAAACGTTCATTTTGTTCTCCTTATATAAAAAATATTTATATCATCTATAAATAAGCTTCATTATATTTATCAACTCACTTCATATACACTAATTATACATCATCAATATTACGAAAAAATAAACATATAAACATTAGAGGAGTGTTGATTAAATGAGTACTTACGTTTTAGTACATGGAGCATGGCAAGGTGAATGGGCATGGGAATTAGTAAAACCTCAACTAGAAGCTTTAGGTCACACCGTTATTACACTAGACTTACCTGGAAGCGGGAAAGATATGACTCCCTCCCAAAATATAACGTTAGATTCCTATGTTAATGCAGTAACAGCTACTATAAATCAACAAAATGAAAGAGTTATTCTTGTTGGACATAGTATGGGTGGAATTGTGATTACTCAAACTGCTGAACTTATACCCAATAAAATCGATAAATTAGTATATCTTTGTGCATTCTTACCACAAAACGGAGAAAGTCTTGGTAGTAAATTAAATGGAGAAACCGGACCACAATTCTCTATAAATGAGAATGACTTGACTGCTGAACTTATACCAGAGTTGATTGAACAAACATTTTTAAATGCTACAGAAGACGGCGCTATTAAAGAAGCATCTTTTAATCAAATGCGTCCTCAACCACTAGGACCGTTCCAACAAGAGCTAAAAATATCAGAAGAGAATTTTGGAACTATAAATCGGATTTATATCGAAACAACTCTAGATAGAGCGATTCCAATTGATTTTCAGCGCCGAATGAATACAGAGACCCCTTGCACGAAAATAATTACTTTTGAAGCTGATCATTCACCATTCTTTTCTAAAGCGACAGAACTTGTTAATTGCTTAAATGAGTTACGCTAAATTTCATTTAATGAAAATAGACACCCGCAGGTGTCTATTTATTATGCAAACTAGAGATTGTATTTTCTTCACTACATTTGCATGCCCTTTTGCTTCATCTCCCACTTTTTATACAGCAGTACTGTACCAAATAAAAATACCCCTGCAACAAATGAAGCGACTGGTAACATTTTTATCATTTCATCAGGAAATACGAGCGGTAATAAGGGAAATGCATACGCTGCTGGAATACGTACTCCAACGATTTTTAACAAAATAAGCATTACTATCATATTGAATAAAGTGACTACAATCCATGAATCAATTGCAAAGTACATTAATGTTCCAACAGTTGCCGATATAGTTAATACTACGATCTGCTTAATCGCCATTTTTTCATTGTACATCGGCTTTTGAAGTGATTCATACACGACAACTAATATTGGTGGAATAACTGCTAATTGTCCATAACCAGTTATCCAACATAAACTGATCCAAACGAAATTTAGTATTAGAAATACAGTCATATATTTATACTGTATATTCATTTTTCGCTCAATACCGTTGTTCAATTTAAATATAAGAACACCTACCATTAAAATAAATGTAAAAGCGAATACTGCGATAACAAATGACCATTCCGTCGCATTTGTTACTATTGGTAATAAACCTGTCGCAATAGATGGTGCTAAATTAGATTGAATTACACGTAAAAACAGCAACATCAATACAAGTGTTAAACTTACTTTCCCTAAATAGGCTATATCCATTTGATTCACCATAAAACCAATTACAGCTGTTATTGACGGTGCAATAAAGATTTTTTCTGGTTGTCTTAACCACCCTGGCTCACGATACGCCCATAAAGCAACTGCCATTGCTGCTATTTCCGGCAAAATGACTTCTGGATCATTTAATAACACACCTGCTGTTACCATTGCTAAAATAAATGAAATAGCAATCGTATATGAGATGATAGTTTCTTTCTTTGAAATTACTGCATTCATTCATACATACTCCTTTTTGCTTATTACTTCCATAATGTAAAATAATACGTTTATATACCCTACTAAGGTATTGTATATTAGCATCTTTTCTATTTCAAGTATTTAGTTTTTTCATTCTTTATCCCCACATACACTTACAAAACAAGGAATGTTTCTAGGCATTGACACTTATTAAAAGATAAGTTACAATAACTATACATTAGTAAGTAACTAATGTAATTAATTTAACTAGAGGTGAATCAAATGAAAAACATTTTATTCCGTATTAACGAATTATCAAAAAAAGAAAAAGCATCTGGATTAACAGTTGATGAAAAACAAGAACAACAAATGTTGCGTCAAAACTATACAAAAACATTTCGTGGAAGCTTAGATTCCATTTTATTAAACACAAAAATTGTTGATCAACATGGTCTTAACGTTACACCAGCCGCATTACAAGATGCTCAAATACGTTTAAAATTAAGCAAATGAAATTAACGATAAAAAAGCAATCGTATAAAACATAAAAAGAGCCGGAATTCCTATTTAGAAATTCCAGCTCTTTTTATTGTCTTTTCTAATTTAACATACGAGCGATACATCGCAATTCTCCACGATACAATCATCGCAAATGCGAGTAAGAAAAACATTCCGCTTAACTGTGCTAAATCAATTGATTGACTTAAATATGATTTTAACGCTACTCGTACAGCCAATAATCCGACTAAAATAAATATGAATGCTTTTGACGGTTTCATAAATATATGTTCGGCCCTTATTTCGAGCTTAGTTGTTTTAATTAGAAATATAGAAAAAATAAGTCCTACACTAATTGCCTCTACTATTTCTAACGATGTTAATCGAAACTCTGGTAAGAAGTACATCATTGCACCAGTACTCATAAAAATTGGCGGTAATATAATTTTCTTTTTCGTTACCGGTTTTTTCGCTGCTTTAAAGCGCAGAAACATGACACCAACAGCCATACAAACCGCTAAAATACTTGATAAAAGTGCTATCATACTCTCCCCACTCCTATCTATTTAACAGACTTTTTGAGCAAAATCATAAACCAAACGAGTCCGATACTTATAATAACATGACCTGATCCAGCCATATGGCTTAAACCGTTAAAGTCAGTTCCATTTACTTGCAGAAGACCTCTCCATAGCATTGTAGCAATAGTAAAAATTAACCCTACATTATAAACAACAAACCATGCACAAAAGCTCTTTGTTTCTTGTACATGAAACACTTTACATAAAGCTAAAGCAATTAAACAGAATATGAAACCGAGCACTAATACATGTGTATGCACCAATTGCAACATTGTGGATCCTTTAATTCCTTGTGCTTTCGTATACTCTCTTGCAAATACTCCTGATAATAAACCAATAATTAAGTAAATGAATGCCGCATTATATAATCTCTTCATTCTATTCCTCCTGTTGTAAACTTTCTATATTCGCTGCAATTATTTTAAGCAAAGTTTATGAACGGAATATGAACAAAATATTACATTCAATTGTTGAAAATAAAAAAACATCCCACAATTAATAATTGCGGAATGGCTTTTCAACTTATTTTAAATCTTCTATCGAGAAAGCGCCTGGAAGTAATTGCTCAACAGTCACTTCTTTTTCGTCGCCTTTTACATTCGTTAGTAAAACTGGCATTTTCGGTTCACAGAATTCAGCTATCACTTGTCTACAAGCACCACATGGTGAAATCGGTCCATCCGTTTCGCCTGTAATAACTAAGTAACTAAAATCGCGCTCCCCTTCTGATACTGCTTTAAAGATCGCTGTTCTTTCTGCACAGTTACATAAACCGTAAGAAGCATTTTCTATATTACAACCAGTATAGATTTTACCTTCTTTCGTAACTAACGCTGCACCAACAGGAAATTTTGAATACGGAATATATGCTTTTGCTAACATCTTATTTGCTTCTTCAATATATTTTTTCTTATCCATATTATTTCCTCCTCAAAGTAAGTGTAATTATGATTAGTCAGTAATCACTGTATGAACTAATTTAGGAGCCACTGCTGTTTCAGCGATAGAAATGTTCTCATAAATTTTTGCTTTTACATCTTCTACATTTTCACGATTTGCATAGATCGTTACGAATGGCTCGCCTTCTTTTACTGCATCGCCAACTTTTTTACGTAACATTAATCCTACTGCTAAATCAATTTCATCTTCTTTTGTTGCACGTCCAGCACCTAGTAACATAGCTGCAATACCAATCTCATCTGCAACAATGTTAGAAATAACACCTGAAGTTTTAGCTGGTACATCAATTACATACTTCGCCTGTGGCATTTTTTCTGGATTGTCTACAATTGAGCTATCTCCGCCTTGATTGCTTAAGAACTCTTTAAACTTCTCAGTTGCTTTTCCGTTTTTCATAACTTCAATTAGCATTTCACGAGCTTCTTCTAATGTATTTGCTTTTTTCGCAAGTACGACCATTTGACTTCCTAATACAAGTACTAATTCTGTTAAATCTTCTGGACCTTCACCTTTTAACGTATCAATCGCTTCTTTCACTTCTAGAGCATTACCAATCGCAAATCCAAGAGGTTGTGACATATCTGAAATAACAGCCATAGTTTGACGTCCTACATTATTTCCGATACGTACCATTGCATGTGCTAATTCTTTTGCATCTTCTTCTGTTTTCATAAATGCGCCAGCACCTGTTTTTACATCAAGTACGATCGCGTCAGCACCAGCTGCAATTTTTTTACTCATAATTGAACTTGCGATTAAAGGAATTGAGTTTACTGTTCCTGTTACATCGCGTAATGCATAAATCTTTTTATCGGCTGGTGTTAAGTTTCCTGTTTGTCCAATAACAGCTACTTTATCACGGTTTACAATATCAATGAACTGCTCTTTCGTAATTTCAACGTGGAATCCTTCTACCGCTTCTAACTTATCAATTGTTCCGCCTGTATGTCCTAAACCACGACCAGACATTTTTGCTACTGGCACATCTAAAGCAGCTACTAATGGCCCTAATACTAATGTTGTTGTATCACCAACACCGCCAGTTGAATGTTTGTCTACTTTAATTCCTTCAATTGCTGATAAATCGATTGTTTCTCCAGACTCCACCATTGCCATCGTTAAATCTGCACGTTCACGATCTGTCATATCTTTAAAGAAGATTGCCATTGCAAGCGCACTCACTTGATAATCAGGAATACTTCCATCTGTATATCCATTAATAAAGAATTTGATTTCTTCAGTCGTTAATTCTTTGCCGTCACGTTTTTTTGCAATAATATCTACCATTCTCATTACAATCACCATTCCTTTTTATATGATATAAATCTATTAAAATAATAATCCAACGATTGTTGCTGATAAGAAACTTACTAATGTTGCACCGAAAAGTAATTTCAAACCGAATCTTGCGACTACATTCCCTTGCTTTTCATTTAAGCTCTTAACTGCCCCTGCAATAATTCCAATTGAAGAGAAGTTTGCAAATGAAACTAAGAATACAGATATAATCGCTGTCGTTCTATCTGAGAAATTAAAGTTTCCTTGTGCTAAATCTGTCATAGCGACAAATTCATTTGATACTAATTTTGTTGCCATAATATTTCCGGCATTAACTGCTTCGTGCCAAGGTACACCCATAATAAATGCAAATGGTGCAAATACATAACCAAGTATTTCTTGGAACGAAATACCAATTACACCTTTAAATACTGCATTAATGAATGCGATAAGAGCAACGAAACCGACTAACATAGCTGCTACTGTGATCGCAACTTTAAATCCATCTATAATGTATTCCCCTAATACTTCAAAGAAAGTCTTTTTCTCTTCTTCTTGTACTTCTAACATATCTTCTTCTTCAGTAACTTCATACGGGTTAATGATAGAAGCGATAATAAAACCACCGAATAAGTTAAGAACTAAAGCGGTTACAACATATTGCGGTTTTAATAACACCATATATGATCCGACGATAGACATTGAAACGGTAGACATTGCAGATGCACATAATGTATACATTCTTTTCTCTGGCAACAACCCTAATTGTTTCTTAACTGAAATAAACACTTCAGATTGTCCTAAAATCGCAGATGCAACTGCATTATATGATTCTAGTTTCCCCATTCCATTTACTTTACTTAATGCTAGACCGATAGATTTCACAATAATAGGTAATACTTTAATGTGTTGCAAAATACCTATTAAAGCTGATATAAATACGATTGGCATTAATACACTTAAAAAGAACGAGAACTCTTTTTGATTTACTAATCCACCAAATACGAAATTTACACCGTCAGCGGCATATTTTAATAACTCTCCAAAACCATCTGCTATTCCGCTAATTAATATATTCCCTACACTTGTATTTAATAATAAAAACCCCAAAATAAATTGTAATATAACCATCGTTATGATTGGGCGATATTTGACTTTCTTTCTATTATTACTAGCAAGCCAAGCGATACCTAAAATCAATACGAGGCCAAAAATACCAATTAAGTATTTCATAAGCCGTCTCCTCCCATTCGTATCCGCTTACATTTTTTTCAATTGTTAAAGCAATAGATACACTTTACTTTGTGTATCTATTGCTTTTGACTTCATTAATGATTAGTAGTTATCTGTAGCACCTTTTGCATCATTTAATACAATTGCAACACTAGCACTTGCTCCAACGCGAGAAGCTCCAGCAGCTACCATTTTGTCTGCATCTTCACGTGTACGAACGCCACCAGATGCTTTTACACCAACGTTTGGTCCTACTGTTTTACGCATTAATGCGATATCTTCAGCAGTTGCTCCGCCAGTTGAGAATCCAGTTGAAGTTTTTACGAAGTCAGCACCAGCTTTTACTGATAATTCACAAGCGCGTACTTTCTCTTCATCTGTTAATAGGCAAGTTTCAATGATTACTTTTACAAGAGCTTTTCCTTTTGCTGCTTGTACTACTTCATAAATGTCTTTTTCAACGAACTCGTTATCGCCATCTTTTAGAGCGCCTACGTTGATTACCATATCAACTTCAGTTGCACCTTTTGCGATAGCATCTTTTGTTTCGAAAGCTTTTGTTTCAGTCGTGCTTGCTCCTAATGGGAAACCGATTACAGTACAAACGTCTACATCATGTCCAGCTAATTCTTCAGCAGCTAGCTTCACCCATGTAGGATTAATACAAACAGAAGCGAATTTATATTCCTTTGCTTCCTCGATTACTTTCATAACATCTTCTTTTGTAGTATTAGCTTTTAAAATTGTATGGTCAATTAACTTTGCAATATTCATTATCTTCACTCCTCATATCTTTTAACAACTTCATTCTAACTCTTAGCTGAACAAATGTAAATACACTTTTGAAATTTTGTTCATTCTTTTTTAGAAGGGAATCTCTTGTAGTAAATAAAGCGCATTCTAACTAAGAAACACTTCATATATAAAATGAAAACTTTTATATTAACAATGCTAGTATGTATCTCAATATCCATAATTATTTTTAAAAAGGCAATTTGTATTCAAAAACACTCCCATAATTCATGCATAGTAAAATAAAAGGCTTTCTCAAAATTAACATCTTGAGAAAGCCTTTTATTTCTAATCTTTTTGATAATGTAACAGTTCTTTTGCTGTATGCTGATCAATAATTAATACATTTGCATACCCGCCACGTAACGCACCATCAATTGATTTTATTTTTCTATTACCACCGGCAACTAAAATAGAACGTTTCTTCAATTTTAATTCTTCTAACTCAATCCCAATTGTACGTTGATTAATTTCTTCACTACTAATATTTCCGTCTCCATCAAAGAATCGTGAACAAATGTCACCGACTGATTGTTCTTTGAGTAAACTTGTTTCATCCTTATCGAAATAGCCTAATCGGAATAACAGCGCTTCGTCTCGCACTGTTCCTACAGTGAAAATTGCAATATTCGCTTGTTTCCCCATTTCAATAATGTGATGAATATGTCGATCCTGCTCTACTAATTCCTTTGTCACTGCATTATCAAATATTACTGGTAGTGGTAAATTTCTTGGCGTCGTTTGAAAAGCATCTGCAAATAAAGCAATGGTCTCATTCGCATATGTATTTACACTCGAATGACTAATACCACCTTTTAACTGGACAACTTCTACACCTTTTACATGTTGTGGTACGATTTTCCTAGCGATTTCATACATCGTCATTCCCCAGCTTACACCAACGATATCACCGTTTTTAACCGTCTTTTCCATATACTCAGCTGCATATTTACTAATATACTCTGTAATCGTTGCATATTCTGGCACTGGAGAAAATACGACATGTGCCTCTAACAAGTTGTACTTTTCTTTCAGTAAATTTCCAACGTTATCTAAATCAGCAAATGGATCGGCTATACTAATTTGAACAAACCCTTTTTCTTTCGCGTACTTTAATAATCGAGAGATAGTCGGTCTTGAAATATTTAATTTGTTAGCAATTTCTTGCTGACTATAATCTGATTGATAATATAATCTTGCAACTTCAACGCTTAATTGTTGTTTATCTTTATCCATAGTAACTCGTTACATATCCTTTCCTGTATTTCCTTTTCGTTACAAGCATTATACAGCTTTATGCAAGAAATTTCGACTACCGAATTTTATCTATCTGAACTTCTACTACACTTAGTATTTAAAACGAAACTTTAATCAATGATTTTTTATCCATCCCCTACTAGTTATCTGCCCGCCCCCATAATGTAAGATTTTTTCTTATAAAGCAAATCGGTCAGGTTATTAAGGTAGTCATTTTTAAAGTTCAAATTAGATATGTTTTTAAAATCAGTATGAGCGTGTAAAATAGTAGTTTTGGAATAAACAAATAAAAGAAATAATCAATAGTGATTATTTCTCTTTTCATATACATATTTATTTTTGGAAAAACAATCTAACTCCAAATACTAATAATACGGCGCCTGTAATACCCTCTATTGTACGGTTCACTCTTTCTTTTCTTAAAAAAGTTCTTAATTGACGTATGAGTGAGATATAAAGTAAATACCATATTGCTGTCAAAGTCGTAAATGTGACTCCTAATAAAAGAAATTGTAGGAAATGATTTTGATTACTCACAATAAATTGGGGTAAAAAACTAAGGAAAAATACAGCAGTTTTTGGGTTTAAAATTGCCGTAGTAAATCCTTGTCTAAAGCTTTTAATTGCACCAATATTTTTAGATTCCATTTCTACTGAACCTGATATATCTTCTTTTTTATGTAAGGCACTTTTAATTGACTTTACAGCTAAGTAAATTAAATAAACTGCCCCAGCATATTTTATAAATGTAAATAACATAGCAAATTTCATTAAGATAGCAGAAAGTCCTAACGTAGCCATTATTGTATGAATCATCATTCCAGATATCGTTCCTAACACAGTTTTTATCCCACCATTTTTACCATGCGAGATAGTATTTTTTGTAACTAGTGCAAAACCAGGACCAGGCATCATTATGATTAACATTGCTGTAAGGATAAATAATAGATAATTTTCCATGTTCTAGTATTTCCTTTCCAATTTTTAGTTTTGCTTACAGTATAGCTTTTTTCATTAAAACATTAAATACAAAAAGCTTAATCAGAAATTTATCTATCAAATTACAAGTCCACCCCTCACAAAATACAGGATAAAAAATAAACAGCGGAACTAGTCCACTGTTTACTTCGCCACACCTTCATGTAATTTTTCTGTATAATCTTTTACATCTTTCCAGCTATCTTTCGCTGTATGTAAATCTTCTTTTATGAAGGTAAATTCTTCAGGGCTGATTCCTTTTACGTTTTGTAGTAAATTATTATATTTTGCCCCTACTGTATACCATTGATTTGATATATTTTGCAGTGCTGTAATTGCTGCATCAATCGTTTCAGTCATATTTGTTGTTTTATTTTTTACATCTGTCAATATTGCCACTTCTGCTTGTGCTCCAGAAATTCTATCCTTTAAATTGGTGATTTCTCGTTCTGCATTGGCGATATCTTTTTTCGCAATAGCAATCATCGGTCCACCAGCAAGACATGTTATTAACGCTACGCACAGTACGCCACCAGCAATGACCATATCATTACTCTTTTTGATTGAATCATTATATGTATTTATTTGTTGCTCTAGAGCTGGAATACCAGCATTCGTACTTGCCAAAATCGATGTTAATTGATTTGTATCCTCTTTAAAACTATTTGTGTCTTTCGCCATTCTATCGCGAAAAGCTTTCAAATCTCCTAATAATACATCTACCTCATTTTGATTCTTTACAATATCCGCATACAATTTTTCTAAATCCGCTTTTAATTTCCCACTATCCTTTTGTTCAATCGCTATTAACATGCTATTATAATACGCTTGAAAAGTATTATTGTAATTAATAATATTTTGATCTGTTTTCATAATTTGAGGCTTCATATGATCTAACCAATACGCTGCGTTAATTTTTGCATCTCTTTGGTGCTGAACCATATTTCCTTTAAACTCACTATTAATGGAACTTATTTTACTCAAATCAGTCTCTTGCTGATTTTGAATTAATTTTGCATATGAATCCATTGCAAATATGCTCGATGTAGTTTGTGCCATTACATCTTGGAATCCAGCTGGCCCTAACGAATAATTTTTCACACTTTCTTGCAATGTTTTTACATTTGGTTCTGCTGCAAAAGGATGTAAAGGAAATGTGTTACTCGTTGCCACCCCAGCAATCATTAACGCTAAAAGACATTTTTTATAAAATCGTTTCTGCATTCTTTTCACCTATTTTCTTTATAAGAGTATAAAAAGCTCCTGCTCACAACTGAACAGGAGCTTCAAATCATTCATCAATACGTAACGCTCTAACGATTCGTATTTGATTAAGCTTTTTTCGTATCTACTACTTTAATATCTTCAGCATAAATCTTTTCTGCATAATCTTTAATGTTTTTCCAGCTATCTTTCGCAATGTTTAAATCTTCTTTAATGAAAACAAGGTCGTTTGGACTAATTGAATCTACATTTTGAAGTAAAGAATTGTATTTTGATCCCATTGTGTACCATTGGTTTGAAATGTTTTGCAACGCTGTAATTGCAGTATCAATTGTATTTGTTAAATACTCCGTTTGTGTTTTAATATTCGTTAACCCAGCTACTTCTAATTGAGCAGTTGTAACTTGTCCTGTTATTTTTTGAATTTCAGCTTGTGCATTATCAAGCTCTTTCTTCGCTAATACGATTCCAGCTGTACCACCGCCTACTGCTGCTGCACCACCTGCAATTAACGCGACTCCTAGCGGCGTTCCTGCACCTGTAGCAATGACTACTGCACCACCAATAATGGCAATTGGCCCTAGAGCTGTCGCAACTGATGAACCAATAATAATTGCATTATACTTACTAATGGCTTCATTATACGTTGTAATTTGATTTTGCAGAAGCGGGATTCCTGCATCTTGACTAGCTAATATAGATGTAATTTGATTTGCATCACCCTTGAAGTTTTGCGTATCGGACGTCATTTTGTTTCGGAATTTCTTCAAGTCTTCTACTAACTGATCTACCTGCGCTTTATTTTCATTAATACTACTTGATAATCTAGTTAAACCTTTCGTAAGAGTCGCTTTATCTTTTGCGTCTACCGCAGTAACTAAAGTATCATAATAGTTTTGGAATTTCGTATTGTAATTAATAATATTTTGATTCGTTGAAATAAGCTGTGGTTTTAATACATCTAACCATTGCTTCGCATTTCCTCTAGCTGTATCCTGGTGCTGAATCACTTTCCCTTTTAAAGCCGTATCAACAGACGATACATTACCAAAGTTAACATTACCTTGTTTAATAATTGTTAAAGCGTACAGATCCATTACTAAAGCATTTGAACCTGTTCTTTCCATTGCATCTTTTAGGCCTTCTGGTCCTAATGAGTATTCCTCATAGTCATTATAAGCTTTTGCTACCGCATGAACTGGAGCTTGTTTCACTGTACTTTCAGCTGCATACGTATGAGCTGGCATGATGTTCCCTGCTGCAAATACTGCCATAAGTGCTGATAGAGCCATTACTTTATAAGGTTTTTTTGTCATTTTTCTTCTCTCCCTATATCATTACTTATTTTTAATGTACTTCAACGTTTGTAACGTAATCTTCAAATTGATTCGTTTGCTTATTCATTTCATCACTTACTTTTTTAATTTGATTGAAATGTTTTTGAAGTAAACTACTATCTGTATATGTGCCTTCTTCAACATTCTTTTGAATTTGGATCATATTATTATTTAAAACTTTCCAATCTGTTAATAACGTTTCTAAAGTTATAATTTGACGATCGATTAGTTCTGTAAAGCTACTTACTTGATCTTCAACAAATGTAATTTGTGTCGCTTCTGCTTCAGTTTGTGATAGCTTTTGAATAAGTGGTAGTAGCTCTTTTTGCTTTTGCTGAATGCGAAGAGCTGCTTCCCTCGTTTGACTATCTGCAGCATTTACAATTTCATTACTTAAAGTACCGATAGAAACGAAATCGATCGTTTTCGTTTGTGCAGTTTGATTTGTAATTGTAAATACTTGTTTACCAATATTAATAGAACCTTTAATAATTTCTTGTGGTCTATTCAAAATAGTCGTTAACTCTGCTTGAATTTCCCCTTGAATTCTTTTAATATCTTCTCTTAATTTCACAATATCCCCACTTGATCCTTGCAGTGTTTTTATTGCTTCATCAGCTTTAATTGATAAGTTACTACTGTCTTTGTCCAGTACCGTTTTAAATCGATTTAACTCTAATAAATCTCGCTCCATACTCTCTTGGATGCTTTGTACTTGCAGTTGTAATTTTCCATATGCACCTGTAAAATCTGTTTTTGCTTGTTCATCTTCATTTACGTTTCCTGCTAGTTCATAGAGCTTACTATAATAGCTATTAAATCGAGTGCTATATCTCATCATCTCTTGATTTAAGTCGATTAGCTTCGGATTATATTCATCAATCCACTCTCGTACATTCGCCTTTGCAAACTTTTGATGATTCGTCAAACTACTCATCGCATTCACCTTAATGTCTGGCTGTTGTAAAATAACTAATCCGTATGCTTGTATAAGCGGTGACTGTGATCCTAACATTCTAATTGAATTGGATAATGTATTTGGAGCAATTACATTTTGTGCATATACTGTTTTCACTTCTGTTTGCCCCTCCATTGCGTAAGCGCTTACAGGAATAAAACAACTCGTAGATACTGCTGTAACCAATAACCCTGTAATTAAAGTCTTTTTCACTTTAACTCCTCCTATGTATTAGCAACTATTACTATCGCATTTTATTATTCTATTTTCTTACACATAATTTGAGATGGTTAAAATAGAGAACGTTCTCACCGCGATCCATGTATGAACCACCTCTCTCAACTTTTATTGCTACAGTACTTACTTATTGTTATAAAACATTTCATATGTGATTAGTATGAATAACATTGTATAAAATTTCTATTTTATAGCCATTTCCACATTCACACAGTGAATATATTACATGAAAATATTATTCATTTTAAACTAAATAACGTACGTAAATATGAAATTTCGTTTTGTTTTCATGTAAGTTTTGTACTGTAAGGTCATTTAAACACAGCTATTTATATAACGTAAAGAAGTATTTTCATTCCCTTTATTTTCAAGCTTTCATGTCCTTATTTCAAAATATAATCCGCTACACTATTTCAATTGAAATATCCATATATCACAACAAAAATTCCTACTTATCCATAGATATAAAAATTATATCAATATACTTTTTAGTCTCATATGCAATTATGCATAGTGTATACACAAAAAGGATAGCTTCACTTTCATGAAGCTATCCTTAAAAAATCTTCTTACTTTTTCAAATGATATGGAACTGTCGTAATAACAACATTTCTTTTATAGAGTAAATACGCACGAATGAGTAAACTAGACTGGTTATGAAGAATGTTATGCCAACCTTTTTTCGGAATGAACTGTGGTATAACGACCGTAACTCGGTAATTTGATTCACTCGCTTTATATTGCACTGTATCAATAAACTTTGTTAGCGGTTGAAGAATGCTTCTATAATGAGAATGTAATGTA
This sequence comes from Bacillus sp. HY001, assembly GCF_007558965.1. Lineage (NCBI taxonomy): Bacteria > Bacillati > Bacillota > Bacilli > Caryophanales > Bacillaceae > Bacillus > Bacillus sp. HY001. Next base: position 65,079 of record NZ_VLTE01000023.1, read on the forward strand.
ACAAGCCTAACTTCCGGTTGCCACTTCTTCCATTTCTCTTCGAATTTCTTCTCCTCTTCTCTGTCAAAAGCAACATATACAGCGATAACTTGATCGGCAGAAAGAGCCTTAGCATAATTCAATGAATTTTCTACTACATGAGTCATGCCAGCTACCGGAACGACAATTACATTTCCCTTAATCGGAACTAGAGGTTCACAAGTTTTTAAACTTAACTGATCACCAACCGCATCATAGTGCCTCTTAATTCTGTGGAATAGGAATATGATTGCAGGTAAGAAAATAAGTATCGACCAAACTTGTGCGAATTTAGTTAAAAAGAACATACTCATTACAATAAAACTAATGACTGCTCCAATTAAATTGACCGTTAATCTCAAAGCCCATCCTTCAGGCTTTTCACGAAGCCATTTTAATACCATACCAGTTTGAGAAAGTGTAAATGGAATAAATACCCCTACTGCATATAACGGGATTAAATGTTCTGTTTGCCCTTGGAAAGCTACAATTAAAATAATCGAAGCAATCCCCAGTATAATAATACCGTTTGAGTAACCTAGGCGGTCTCCTCTAATCGTAAACATTCTCGGTATGAATTTGTCTTTTGCAAGGTTAACTGCTAATAGCGGAAATGCAGAATACCCTGTGTTAGCAGCAAGAATTAATATTAAAGCCGTTGTACCCTGTATGAAATAGTACATGAAATTACGTCCAAATGTTTGTTCAGCAATTTGTGAAACAACTGTTACTTCCTTACTTGGAGAAATTCCGTAATAATAAGCTAAGAAAACAATTCCTGAAAATAAAACAGCAAGTAATGCACCCATTGCAAGCAATGTTTTCGCTGCATTGTTTGGCGCAGGATCCTTAAAGTTTGGAATTGCATTTGAAATTGCTTCAACACCTGTTAAAGCCGAACTACCTGATGCAAATGCTCGTAACAGTAAGAACAAACTAATTCCCGCAACTGGTGTTCCAATCGGCGTGTGTAAGGCCTGCGACACGTGACCAGTTAAAATATTATAAATCCCTACCCCAATTAATATGAATAGTGCTAAAACGAATAAATAAACTGGATATGCTAAAACGGAAGCTGATTCCGTTACACCTCTTAAATTTAATATCGTAATCAATATAACAAATATAACTGCAATAATTACTTTATGTGCATGTAAGCTCGGAAAAGCAGACGTAATCGCATCTGTACCCGCAGATACACTTACTGCAACAGTTAAAATATAATCGACTAATAAAGATCCTCCAGCTATTAACCCTGGATTCATCCCTAAATTCTCTTTTGATACAACATACGCTCCTCCACCATGCGGGTAAGCGAAAATAATTTGTCGATAAGATAAAATAAGAGCAGTTAATAACACTAATACCCCAACAGCTATCGGAATGGAATACCAATAAGCTATTGCCCCCAGACCTGTTAATGCGATTAATATTTGCTCTGGTCCGTATGCGACCGATGACAATGCGTCAGAAGATAAAATGGCTAGTGCCTTCGTTTTATTAAGCTTTTGCTCCCCTAGCTCAGTTGATTTTAACGGTCTTCCAATTAAAAATCTTTTAATAGATGAAACCACTGCTGTCCACTCTCCAATAATTTTGTACGAACGATGCTACTTGTTACAGCCAGCAAACTATTTCTTCAGAAAACAAAAAATGTCTACAAGCCATAGCGAAATAGACTTGTAGACATTATTTTTTTTGTCGCACAAGCTCCACCTTCCTTCTCAATATAACGCTTACGAGGTTAGCTGTCGGATTCGGGCCTATGAGTAGCCCTACCTTTTTCAAGGATTCACCCCATTGGATTACGTACTAATCCATAAGAACGGGTCCCCCGCACCATGCGGTTTCAGCGATTTAGAAAATTGAAACTGTGGATTATAATACTCCTTTATTTTCAAAATGTAAACAAAAATTTTGAAAAAGAAAAAATTTAAAATGATTGCGCATAATCTGCCGATAAGTATACATAATGAATACTAAAAATCGATAAAGGAGACCCACATGTCTAAAGAAAAGAAACCTATTTTTTCTGATTCCTATTTAGATGCGTTAGCAAATGAAATTAATCAATTATACGGGAAACGTGAACAGGAAATAAATTTGACAGATAGAACGAAAAGAAATAAAGTGAAACTTTAATCAGTGGGGGTTTTCTTCATCCCCCACTGATTATTAGTTGAACCAATCGGACTTTTATGGGCAGTTGATCCCCACCTAACTTCTTTGCTTTCGCTGCATTTTGAGGTGGGGGTCTTACTGCCCATTAAAGCGGGATAAATAAGTTGTCATAAAAAAGAAAGCAATACACTTATATATTGCTTTCTTTTTTATTTTTTCATACATCTAATTGTATTGCTGATTTGTTAAAGGTCATTTCTTCATACACCTTTAAGTTTTGATATACCGCTCCCAATAATGGTGCTTCTATAGAAAATTGCTTTGCTATATCTAGTAAGTACCCTTGTAAGTGCTCACCTTCAATTGCAGAACCTTTTTCCATATCCCGCTGCATCGATGACTTCATATCATACGAAATTTTATCAATCGTTTTCATATGTTCCTGGGCAATACCTTCCTTAACTGGTGCCCCTATATATTTCATAATTTGCACACATTCTTCAAATAAGTTTTGGATAAAATCGCGACCACCTTCGCTTTCACGAATTGGTCCTATCGGTGCACGCATTAATGTTGTCACACCTGACATTGCAGTAATAAATAAATATTTATGCCACATATCTTGTGTAATATTTTCACTTAAAACAAAACTAGATTTCGTACCTGCAAAAGCTTTAGCAATATGCTTTATTCTCTCTGAATCTTGAAACTTCATTTCTCCAAACAGAAGTCTGTTGGCAACACTCGTTTGTACAATTTCTCCTTGATTGTTTAACGTCGTCTCAATAAAGCATAAACCGCCAATCACTTTTTCCACGCCAAATTCTTGTTGTAATAGTGATACATGGGCAATACCATTTAACAATGGAATAATCACAGTATTTTCACCTACAAACGGCTTCAAATCTTGAATTGCCTCGTTTAAGTGATACGCTTTTGTTGAAAATAAAATAACATCAAATGGAGCAGTTCGATCTTCCTTCGTTATTAATTTCGGTTGGAAGGAAAAATCCCCATTAACACTACGAATAACAAGCCCCTTTTCCTCTAATTGCTGTTTTCTTTTACTACGGACAAGAAACGTAACATCTTCTCCTTTTTCGACTAATCGCCCTCCAAAAAAGCCTCCAACGCCACCCGCTCCTAATACTAAAATACGCATACAACATCCCCCTTTTCAAAATACAGTTTTATAACATTTCGTATACATAACATTATACATGTCCCCTACTAAATAAGCTGAATTTTCATTCTTAATCAACTATAAAACAGTGGTTATTTTCAAATGAATTTGGGCATGTTGTTTTTATAGCATATATGAAAGGAAACAAAGTAAATGGAGGCAATACAAACAATCGAGGAAAAAGATGTAACAACAGCTATATTTCAATTTATATTCCCGTTTTCTTTTAAAACTGGATATGAACAAAATATGTTCCCTTTCTTACAGAAAAATGATTTTCGCCCTTTTCGACTTGATCATCTTGAAAATGAAAATACATACTACGGAAAGTTTCAAGTTTCACATCAAAATATGGAAGCCTACTATCTTTCATTTACAAATAAAATACTCTTTCCTCATTCAGAGCATCAAAAAGGATTGCAGCGCTATTCTAAAGACCTTAACTTAACTGGACATTTAACAACAAATTTGATTTCCGTTCCATTCAAGATTCATTCTATTGACGTAACACTTTGTCCCTATGAGCTTGGCTTCTTAACAATTCGGACAGAAGTAGAAACCGCTCCAAACATGACATTATCAGAAGCAATTGAATTTGCCGCCCGCTTCCGTGTACTTGAAACTAAAAATGATACAACTGAAACTATCTGTATTGAATGTAATGGAAAACAATATTCACAAGTAGAGAAGCTCATATTCGGCGATTTATTCCATGGTTTAACAGACTTCTTTGAGAAAAAGAGATTGCGGAGCTCTTACTTTCAAACATTCCCATTCTTTGAAGATCAACGAATGTATGTACAAACTTTATTATCCATAAACAAAGAGTCGGACCTTCATGTAGTTGATGTATACCGAGCTTCCAGTCTTTCCGGATTAACAGACGATGGCAAGCCGTATATTAGCGCAAATAATGTTCCTTATATTCAAGATTATTTAATAAAGCATTCATATCAAAGATGGGCTCCTAGTCGCTACTTTATTATGGAAGAACATATTTTCACATGTATAACAAACGAGGGTGAACACGAATTCGCTAAACTTGCTAGTCAAATGTACGGGGAGTTTTATTACGCTTTGTTATTAAATCTATTTCATAAAGTTGTTTTATTAAAAATGGCAAACGCTTATGCCGAGTTAAATATTGAACAAGATACAAATGAAATAGAGAAATTAATTTATTCAATCAATTCATTTACAGCAAATTACTTCTCTTTAGAGTTAGTATCCCAATCACAGAGTGAAGATATTTTCTTCCGCTTAAGAAATCTATTTAACATTGAGGTACTATACTCGAATGCAAAACAAAATCTTGATAGTTTGTTTAAATATCAAGAAAACGTCGCTTCTAAAAAAGATAGCCTTTTACTATTAATTTTAACGCTCTACTCTGTAGTAGGCCAAATGTTAGGGTTTACTATGATTGATCTTTTAAGAAACACCGATTCAAACAAAATATCGTCACCACTGGAATTTTTCGCACTTTTAATAGCAATTAGCGGCATCGTTATTTCACTTATTTTAGGTGCGCAAAGTTTATACCAATGGAGTCTACAACATAAACGAAGAAAAGCATGGGTAAAACAAACTGTACTTTCTGCTGTAAAAGAGAAAGATGATAAGAAGTAAAGAAGGTTATTTTCAAATTACAAATACGTGGCAGGATTCAGAAAATGAAATTATTACAAGCGATTTTCCGATTATATCAGCGACTTTTATAATATATAGACGTACCGACAAAAACTGACAAAAGAAAAACTACATAGTAAAAAAGTACTCCAAACTAAAATTTGGAGTACTTTTTTATTACACTAATTTAGCTTACTTTCCTGCTTCGATTTTCTCTAATGCAGCAGCTACTTGCTCTTCCGTTAATTCATGTTGTACTACGTAGCGGTTACGTGGGCTTACGCGACATTCATGAGAACATGCACGTAAATATTTCGCTTCGTTTTCTTCAGAACATAAAATCTTCTTATTACATTCTGGATTTGAACAGTTTACATAGCGCTCACAAGGTTCACCTGAGAAGTGGTCTTTACCAACGATAACATGTTCTTTTTGGTTTACTGGTACAGCGATACGCTCATCGAATACGTAACATTGTCCGTCCCAAAGCTCACCTTGTACTTCTGGGTCTTTTCCGTAAGTTACAATACCGCCGTGAAGCTGACTTACATCCTCATAACCTTCACGAACTAACCAACCAGAAAACTTCTCACAACGAATTCCGCCTGTGCAATACGTTAAAATCTTTTTACCTTCAAGCGTTTCTTTGTTTTCTCTGATCCAATCTGGTAATTCACGGAATGATTCAATATCAGGTTTAATCGCACCTTTAAAGTGTCCTAAATCAAACTCATAATCATTTCGTGCATCAATAATAACTGTATCTTCTTGTTTCATTGCCTCATAAAAATCTTTTGGCTCTAAATACTTCCCAGTTATTTCGTGTGGGTTAATGTCATCTTCTAGACGAAGTGTAACTAACTCTGGACGAGGACGTACGTGCATTTTCTTGAATGCATGCCCTTCTTCTTCATCTATTTTAAATACGATACCGTCAAAACGTGGATCGTTGTTCATTGCTTCCATGTATTTCTCAGTTTGCTCTACAGTACCAGAACAAGTTCCGTTAATTCCTTCTTTTGCTACAAGAATTCTACCTTTTAATTCAAGTGAATTACAAAATGCTAAATGCTCTGCCGCGAATTCTTCTGGGTTTTCAATTGTTGTGTACATGTAATATAGTAATACTCTATATGGTTTTGTAGTTGCCAATGTGTTTCTACCACCTATCTAATTTTTAAAATCATGTATAAGTTAACGTTCATATCAAAACATATATAATAAGAAAATGAATCCATTTTCTTCTCTTTATACTATTTTCTATCAGTTAACAAAAATAAAAAACAAGATTACACACCAAAACCCTGTGGTTATGTTGTAATCCCAATATATTATATATCATACAAATGCAATTCCATCAATTAATATGCTGTATTATCGGCTTTTTGTTCACATAAATTTCAAAAATAGCCCTTTAATTCATTATGTTTCCCCACGTCATCAAACCATAAACTCCCAATTTTTTATTACACGACACCATCCATTGCAGCAAGGCATATAATTTGCACTAAGGAAACATTTGTGTTCCAATAAAAATATCATCTAATACATTTAAATGTATTAAAATAAACAATAAGAATACTTACAATAATTTCATCAAGTTAACATTTCAAAGGGGAAAACTACTATGAATAAAGATATATCAAAAGATGAACAAGTCCCTTCTCAAAGTACAACTGTTCAATCAGCACACTTAGCTTTAAGTGGCGAAACGAAAGGCTGGAAAAGACTGTTACCGTTTTTAGGGCCCGCTTTTATCGCATCTGTAGCTTATATTGATCCTGGTAACTTTGCTACAAATATCGCAGCTGGTTCACAATATGGATATTTACTATTATGGGTTATATTCGCTTCTAACTTAATGGCAGTATTAATTCAAACTTTATCAGCTAAATTAGGAATTGCTACGGGAAATAATTTACCTGAAATAGCTCGCGAGCACTTTCCAAAACCAGTGTCTATCGGCTTATGGATACAAGGTGAACTCGTTATTATGGCTACAGATTTAGCTGAATTTATCGGGGCAGCACTCGGATTGTATTTATTATTTGGAATTCCTATGTTACCAGCTGCTTTAATTACAGCAGTCGGATCATTTATTATTCTTGAGTTTCAACGCAGAGGATTTCGCCCACTAGAAGCTATTATTACAGGGATGATTTTTATTGTAGTAATAGCATTTGGGATTCAAGTTTTTTATGCAAAACCAGAATTAAGTCCCCTTCTTGCAGGACTATTTATTCCGAAATTCCAAGGTGTAGACAGTATACTACTTGCAGCAGGGATATTAGGCGCGACAGTTATGCCACATGCAATCTATTTACATTCTGCATTGACACAACGCCGCGTGGTTGGAACAACTGATGAACAAAAGAAAAAGATTTTCCGTTTCGAGTTTATTGATATCATTATCGCAATGGTTATCGCTGGAGCAATTAATGCGAGTATGTTAATTGTTGCTGCTGCACTATTCTTTAAAAATGGCTTGCATGTTGAAGACCTTGATGTTGCTTTTAATCAGTTCAGTACTTTAGTCGGTCCAGTATCGGCTGCTTTATTTGGAATTGGGCTCTTATCCGCAGGACTATCTAGCTCCTCTGTCGGTACAATGTCAGGTGATATTATTATGCAAGGTTTCATTCGAATGCATATTCCGTTATACTTACGCCGCTTTATTACAATGATTCCACCATTAGTTATTATCGCTTTAGGTGTAAATCCAACTTACGCTCTAGTCATGAGCCAAGTCGTCTTATCATTCGGTATTGCCTTTGCATTAGTACCTCTTATTATGTTTACAAGCAATAAAAAAATTATGGGTGCACTCGTTAACCACCGCATAACAACCTTTATCGCTTGGATCATTGCTGCACTTGTTATCATTTTAAATATTTTCTTACTGTATCAAACGTTTATAGGGTAATAGAAAAAGGTATTCCAATAAAACTGGAATACCTTTTCTTATTGCCATTTATGTATGTACCTCTTTCTGGCATTATCGCACCTTTCTCAGTTCGAAAGTAAAGTGGTAATCCTTCCGAAAAAAACATGCTCACCTTGGATGGATCCTGCCTTTGATGATGAATATGTAAATGCGGCTCACTTGAACTTCCGGAGTTACCGACTTGAGCAAGAACCTCTCCTTCATTTACATGTTGTCCTTCCCTCACTTTAATTGATCCTTTTTTTAAATGGGCAAGAATCAAAAATGTCCCTGATTCATCTAGTCGTAAATAAATATGATTCCCCGCCATTGACTGAAAATCATCCTCTCCTGGAACTACATCTTTTTCATCATTATTGATAGATACAACTGTTCCAGAAGCTGGTGCCATTACTTTCGCTCCATATATTCCATAATCCTCTAACTTATTACTTTTCACTTCAGCAGGCGGAATAAGAATATCATATGCCCAGCGCTCATTTGGTTTTATTATGTGATAGTTTATTTCTAATCGATCACCGCCCCAGCCAATTAATGCTCGTTCATTCAAAGGAAAGCGCACGACTACTTTAGGGCTCGTAGAATGCACATCTGCCGGGTAAGCAAGTCTACCAATGTTCGCAAACCATCCTAAAGGCCAGGCTCCAATTATAGAGAAAAGAACGATGAAGAGTAGCGCTCCATCTATTCGTTGTCTGAAAATTCCTTTCCACACAAATAGTAACGTTACCCCTATCAAAATAAAAAGTGATACTATGCTAAAGGCTTGTATACTCCACCAAGCAATGACTGATATAACACCTTTAGCTAAATAAACTACACTCCAACTTATAATTAAAAACACAACTAAAATTATTAATACATATTTCTTCCACATGTTGTATCCCCACTCTCATATCTTTGTTCTACATAATACGAAGTGAAAATTACGACATATAAAAGAAATACTTACGACTTTCTTACAATTCTTTATAACGCGGTAAAGCGATAGTGAAAACAGTTTCTTTCTCGTTACTGCGCACAGTGATATCCCCGTTATGAAGCTCTGCTATACTTCTCGCAATTGCAAGCCCCATTCCTTTTCCACCCGTATGAGAGCTACGTGATTTGTCACCACGATAAAACTTCTCAAAAACGTAAGGAAGATTCTCATTCGGAATACATTGTCCAAAATTTTTAATTTCTATTTCAACATTCAGGTCTCTTTTAGAAATTTGAATCAAAATCTGTTTTCCGTCTTTCCCGTACATAATACTATTACTAATTACATTTTCGAAAAGCCTCACCATAAGCGCTACATCCATTTCCACATGTAACCCCTTATCACCCTTAATACAAAAGCTCATATCGGCATCATCTAGTTGTGGCACAAAATCAATCATGATTTGTTCAATGAACGCTTTCATATTTACTACACTTCTATGTAATTCAATCTCCCTATAATTTATTTGACAATAATCTAATAAATCATCTACTTGATTTTTTAATTCATAACTTTTTCGCTTTAATATACTTACATACTGTTCACATTCTTCTCTATTTGTATGAAACTGACTTCCTAACAGGTCCGCGTAACCGATTAGAGATGTTACAGGTGTTCGTAAGTCATGAGAAATATTACTAATCATTTCAGTTTTCATTTCCTGTGATTTTTTTTCATTTTCGATAGACTCTTTTAAACTTTTAGCCATTCTATTAACATTCGCTGCTAATTCACCAATCTCGTCATTTTTTGAAATAGGTATATGTATCTCCAAATTACCATTACTTATTTCTTTCACGTTCTTATTTATTTCAGATAACCTTTTCATTATTGTTCTTGTCATGAATGCAAAGTATATTGTAGTAATAATTAAAAAAGCTATTACATATAAAAGTGAATATTTTTCTTCTAACGCAGTAACATGACTATATATTTTTCCAATTACAATTTGAAACGCTATTATACTTACAGTCGCTAATAAGATGCTACATATGAATGCGATAAAAAACATAGCTCTAATGCCTTGTAATGATTTAATCTTCAATTTTATATCCGACTCCCCAAACATTCTGTATAAACTTCGGCTCTTTTGGATTCTCTTCAATTTTATTTCTTAATCTTGCGATATGAACCATTACTGTATTATTACTTTCATAGGCTCTTTCTTTCCAAACGCTTTCATATATTTCTTCAATAGTAAAAACACGATTTTTCGCAGCTGCCATTAAGTACAAAATATCATATTCAGTTTTCGTAAGATTGATTGTTTCTCCGTATAACATTACTGTTCTAGACACTTCATCTATTTCTAAACCTCTAATGTTTATTTTCTTTTCTATTACTTGGACAGCATTTTGATTGAAATATGTATACCTTCTTAATTGTGCTTTCACTCTCGCTATAAATTCAATTGTACTAAACGGCTTCACAATATAATCATCTGCCCCAGTACTAAATCCAATTACTTTATCTATATCCGATGATTTTGCACTTAAAAACATAATTGGTAAACTATGTTTCTCTCTAATCCTTCTGCACAATTCTATCCCATCCATTTGTGGCATCATAATATCCAAAATAGCAAGTTGAATTCTGTTATTATTTATTATTTTTAAAGCCTCTTCTCCATTTTGAGCACTAAAAACTTTAAAACCTTCTTGCATTAAATTCACATTCACAAATCGAACAATATCTTGATCATCATCTACAATTAAAATTGAATTTTTCTCCATATACAAACCTCTTTTTGAAATATATTCCACAATCAATTTTACCACAGATCAAAACCATACTTCCCTCTTGAATAATCTTTATTTTCAGATTAAATTATATAATAACAACACATTCTAGTTTCAGAAGAAATGGAGTGAAAGCATGTTTCCTATACTAAAAACCGACCGACTCATTTTACGAGAACTTACCGAAGAAGATGCACCGGGTATACTACAATGCTTTTCTAATACTGACGTACTGCGCTATTATGGCCAAAAACCATTACAAGATGTTGCTCAAGTGAAACAAGTCATTCATAACTTTAAGCTCAGTTATAATGCAAGAAGCGGAATAAAATGGGGAATCGAATTAAAAGACAAGAAAGAACTCATTGGAACAATCGGGTTTCATGATTGGTCTTCTGAGCATAAACGAGCCAATATAAGTTATGCTTTTCTCCCTGAACACTGGGGAAATGGATATGCAACTGAAGCGGTTTCTGACGTTATATCATACGGTTTCCACACACTTCATTTAAAACGGATCGGGGCGATTGTCTTTCTTGAAAATGAAGCTTCCAATAAAGTACTATTAAAATTAGGCTTTGAAAAAGAAGGCGTTTTAAAAAATTATATGTATCAAGATGATATCCCATTTGATACGAATTTTTATTCTTTATTAAAATGAGTTTAAAAGTATGTATGCGTAAAAAACCTTACTTTTAAAGAGTAAGGTTTTTTGTATTTATTAATTTAGGATATAAGCATTCTTATAAGTATAAACACCACCAAATTGATGCTTCTCAATTCCTTTTACATAATCCTTTTGTACGTAAGCTGATCCCATTTGATAAAGTGGTGCGATTGCAGCATCCTCTAATAAAGTACGCTCGGCCTCTTGCAATGCTTCCCATCTTTTCTTCTGATCTAGTACTAGATCGCTTTTCGCTTTCTTTATTAATTCATCGTAGTGTCGATTAGAATAATTCATTTTGTTATTCTGATTATCCGTCGTAAAGAGCTCTAAATAACTAATTGGGTCTTTATAATCTGGTCCCCAATTTGCCATAGATATATCGTAATCTCCTGTTTGTTCTAACTGTAATTTTTGCTTAAATGGCTGTTGTTTAATTTGTATCGTTAATCCTTGCAAATGCTTTTCTAAGTCACCTTTTATATATTCTGCCATACGTTTTGCATTATCTTGTTCATATGTTAAAAATTCGAGGTTTACTTCGTCTACTCCCAGTTCTTTTTTCGCTTCTGTCCAAATCTTTTTCGCATTTTGCAAATCATATGGAGAAAGATCTCCGTTTTCTTTTCTAAAATCTTTGCCAGTCTCTTCATTTATATGACCAGCCGGTACAAGTCCGCTTGCAGACTTTGCCCCGTTATTAATAAAGTGAGTAACGAAATCTTCTTTATTTAACGCTAATGAAATAGATTGACGCACCTTTTTATTTGCTAACGCATTATTTTTCTCATTAAAACGTAGCATAGCCATTCCAGGTTCGCTCGACATATGTAATTCCTTATTCCCTTTATACTTATCTACAAATTGAGAATTAATAGGCACCCGGTCTAAATTACCAGCTTCGTATAAATTAACAGCTGTCATTGTATCCTTTACAATCTGAAAGTTTATCTCGTCTAATTTCACTTTCTTTTCATCCCAATATGAAGCATTCTTCTTTAATTGAAACTCTTGTTCATGCTTCCATTTCTCTAATACAAATGGCCCGTTATATATGAGATTACTAGGTTCCAATGCATAATTCTTTCCTTGTTCTTTCAAAAATGATTCATGCTGTGGTAAGTAAATAGGTAGTGCTAACAACTGTAAAAAATACGGAATTGGCTGTTCGAGTTCCACTTCTAACTTATAATCATTTATTGCTTTAACTCCTAGGTTATCAAGAGCCATTGTTCCTTTATTAATTTCTTTCGCATTTTTCACATGAAAGAGCATGTACGCATATTGAGACGCTGTTTCATGGTTAATTGCACGTTTCCATGCAAACATAAAATCATTAGCTGTCACACTGTCTCCATTTGACCATTTTGCATCTTTACGCAAATCAAATGTATATTTTTTACCATCTTCACTTCTTTTAAACGATTTTGCTACCGCTGGAATAGGCTGATCTTGATCATCTAATACATACAAACCTTCAAATATGTTTTGCATAACGTGTGCTGATGTACCATCCATCGTTTTCGCAGTATCAAGAGAAGGAATTTCTTCTGATACTGTTACATTTAATACTTGTTTTTTTGCCTCTGTATCACTTTTATTCGCTTTATTATTACAAGCTGCTAATAATAAAGTTGTAACAAGTGCCATTACCATTAAATGGCTCTTTTTTCGCTTCATGAGTTGTTCTCCTTAAGTATAAAATATTATAAAGCGTTTTATATTATAGCAGAAATATGAATAGAAAGATGCGACATTCTTTTGAATATTTATTCGTTCAAGAAAAAAGCGATCCTTTTTAAAAAGGATTGCTTTTCCTTAATAAAATCAAAACTAATTTTGCCCTCAATTGTATAAAGGAAATGTTCTTAATGTAAGTACTACACCACCCGTTTTACTTGAAAATGATTTAACTCAAAAATAGCGTTATGTATGGACCAAATCCACCAGTGAAAAATAATTCTTTTCATAACCTTAGTATTAGTGGTTATGTTTACCGAATGGAAATGTTTGGATATCATTTATATACTGGAAAATGGATTAAAGGCAGGAGTACAGTGAAAGTTAGCATTAATAATTGGAGAGTATTGGTTGACTATAGTGATGGAAAATCACTGACTATTCGAATCCATAGTTCATCAGGAAAAGTTGTTTGAAGTAAAACTTTAGCAAATCCAGGGGAATCAGTAGTTACATTCTCAGGATTAAGTGCATCTCAAAATTATTATATAGGTTTTGAAGTTGCTACTAAGCAATAATAAATATTCATTTAATGGTTCTATTTATTAAAATAAAAACCTCACAATTTAATGAAGTGAACCCGAATAGTGGTACATGAAAAAAACACCTCCTGAATTCGCATACTAAGTATGCAAATTCAATGGAGGTGTTTTTGGTTTGAAAACAA
>NZ_VLTE01000224.1:0-1758 GCF_007558965.1 Bacillus sp. HY001
GTTAGAAGAAGGAATGAAATTATATCAATTTCCATATTCTAATGTTCATCCTAGTGGATCTGTATGTACGGGTAGAGTTGTGATACCTGAATTCCGGGCTTTAAAAGATTTAGAAACATTTCATGTTTTATTCTTTGCAAGTTCATTTAATCACGACCTTACACATACTCATACGGAACCAGTTGGAGAGCTATTTAAACGATTTGAAAACCAAAGTTTTGATGATTCTATTTTAATGGAATCGGAAATGACTTTTTAATACACGCTCTTTAGAGTGATTGTTTATTAGAAGCAGGGGAGTATTTATTAAAAATAATAATTTTGTTGGAGTTTAGATTATAAACATTGGATCCAACATGCTTAGGAGGAAATACGGTGTATTTAGATTATGAAACACGAATGAGAATTGAGAGAGAAAGACAACGAATTATTAAGTTTTTAAACGAGAAGGGTATTACACAAAATTCAGATGGCAAAAGAGTCAATGATTTACCACTTTGGCCATTAACTTTAATGGAACATAAGTTACTGGCAGACAGTAATTAGGTACATCGAATTTCTGAAAATATCAGGACTATATATAAGCAAAGATACTAGGAGGATTTTTTATTATGACAAACTTATTCGATTTTTTTGATATGGAAACACAAGTAGAGGAAACAACAGTACCAGTGAAAAAAGCTGCTTCAGAGCAAGCCACTGCTAAAAAGGAAGAAAAAAAGGAAAAAGCAAAAGGTAAGACAAAGAGTAGTAAGAAATCTAAGACTACAAAATCTACAGATTGTCTAGATAAAATCAATACAACAACGGTTGTTCGCCACGTAGTATTTGGAGATATACCGTTAGTAGATTGGTTTACAGAAGAAGAAATTACACATGGAATCGCTGTTCAAAATGGAGATTCAACAGATGTAAGAAAAATAGAAGCAGAGGATATCCGCGTAAAATTAGAGCATCGTTATCCCTCATTTGTTAAAGGCTTAACTGTCATTAAATATGATGAGGATACAAATGCACTACTTCCGATTTTAACTGTCGGCGCAAAAGGAGCAAGTATTGTAGAGGGACAATCCATTTCAGATTGTCCTTTTTCTTTTCTTAGTACTTGGCTGAATCACTTTTTACCTGGGGATTTTATTCCGAGAACACTATTAATGGACTTTATTATTATTGCACAAGCCATTTCTCGTAAATGTGATTGCGAATTGCATGCTGATATCTATTTCAACAAAGAGCGTGGTTATTTTATGGACTTTCCACGCCAGCAGGTAGCAACTGAAATTGTAATCCCAGAAACGAATATAGAGATGCAGTCTATCGCTATGAAAGTTATGGAGATCCACAGTCATCATCGTTTCTCTGCTGAACCAAGTGATTTAGATAATCAAAGTGAACGGGCTCCTATTCTTTATGCAATTGTTGGCAGAATAGAGGATGTTTTCCCTGAACTACGAGTACGCACTTGTATAGATGGAAAATTTCATTCTATTAATCCTAACTTTATATTTGCAGGAGAATATGCAACGAAAGGAATAAGCCAAGATTACGATTTAAGTAGGATCACACTTTTAAAATAAATACACAAGGGGGCGTAAAAGGGACATATTTTTATGTCTCTTTCTTTATTATGACAACATTAAAAACAATTCACGTTTCAATGTTTACAAAGATAAAGCACTACATGTTAGTTCTTACAAAGAATAAACAAGCAATAGAGGGATCGCATGATGACTATAAGCTATTTCAATTTATGTGCAA
>NZ_VLTE01000225.1:0-225 GCF_007558965.1 Bacillus sp. HY001
AAGATTTGCTTATAACTATTGTAAAAGAATGAGTGATAGATACTATAAGCTATTTGGAAAATCTGTTTCACAGTTAGCTTTACAGAAACGATTTACAAGGATCAAGAAGCGAAAGAGATATGAGTGCTTAAATGACATCAACGCACAAGTTCCTAAACAGGCTTCAAAAGATTTTGATACGGCGAGAAAACATTCGTTCAAAAAGTACAAAAATGGTTATCACAC
>NZ_VLTE01000226.1:0-231 GCF_007558965.1 Bacillus sp. HY001
ACCTTTGTATTAATTTGCGGGGAACCAAACTGCATCCCCCATTCATAACTCGTACGATCCCTGTCATACGGAATTGTCACCGCAATTTTTTGGGAAGAAAGCTTTTCAATATCTTCTACATAATCCTCATCTCCCATATTTAAAACATGAATCATACGAGGCAATGTTAGCTTTGCTTCTTCTAGTAGTTGTAATTCTCTTTTAATTGCTATTGCACCACGAGGGTTGCCG
>NZ_VLTE01000227.1:0-606 GCF_007558965.1 Bacillus sp. HY001
TTTTTTATTCTCACAAACCCTAAGTAGAGTACAAACATAGAATATAGCTAGCGTTTTCCCTCCAAATAGAATCCATAGTTTAATATCCTGAGAGTAATAGACATCCGTTTTTATAAAATAGTAGATAATAGGACAAGAGAGAAGACATGAAATGGATAACGAACTCCACTGGATAAATCTAATTTCCTTTATTAATTCCGGTACCCTTTTAAAAATATCTTTCTTACCAGCCCATAAACCAATTAAGAACAAGCCTATATATTCCGGAATTCCTATTAGTAATTGTTGAAATTCCTCGATTATTAAAAAGAACAAACGAGCTTTTACTTGTTGTGAATAATGTGTAAATAGATTTACAGTGTGATTGGTAGTGTTGCCTGTAAACATATATTGATAGTAACTAGGTACGGCAGAAATAGAAGAACTTGCTTGTATAAATAAAATAGCATGTAGTGTATAGCTAACAAATAGAGAGATGCAGCCAACTATAAAGATAAGCTTTGTAGATCGCTTATAAAAGAACAATAGGATAAAACCAGCTAAGGCATATGCGTGTAGAATATCTCCATACCATAGAAAGATAAAGTGGAGTAAACCAAAGAGTAG
>NZ_VLTE01000228.1:0-2429 GCF_007558965.1 Bacillus sp. HY001
TGGTAAGACCCCATTTAGAAATTTTGAAATAATTAAGATTCCTTGTTAGCAATGAAAGAAATAAGTCTATGAAAAAATATAAAATAAAACATATTTATAACAGAAACAGCTCAAATTTCTCATTAGGAATTTGGGCTGTTTTTATGATGGGACATACTTTCGCCTTTTGGAACGGATATTTTCAAATGATAACCATTAACGAAAGAATGATATGTTATAATTTTCATAATATATATGCAAAGAAGGGATGGAATGAGCACACAAATTAAGGTAACACCGGAACAATTAGAACAAGCTGCTAAAACAGTAAGAAATACGAGATCATCATTAGAATATATACATAAAGATTTATACTCTCAAACTGAATATATAGCTTCTCAGTGGAGCGGAGCAAGCAGTGATCGTTTTTATCAGATGTTTAATGAAGCAAAGCCAATGATGTTTAACATCTTGCAAGAATTAGATAAAATAGCAGTAGAATTAGAACGTGCAGCTGTTAAATTCCGAGATGCAGATGAATTGTATGGTGGAAATTTAGCTGACCATGATATTCAAGAAGGTGCCATGTGTGGAAAACTCCCTCCAAAATCAGAAGAGTCATTTTTCAATAAAAAAGATTTAAATGCTGCATGGACTGGTATTTCTACTGGGTTTGTAGATGGTGCAGTGGATGCGTGGGAAGGACTGATATCCTTAGGTGATAAAGAAACCTGGCTGAATATGCAAGATGCAATTGTAAACTATAGGGAGACTATTCCTGCTGCATGGAACACCGTATCAGATACGTTTATGAATAAATTTTGGAATGGGGATCTGGAAAGTAGAGAGCATTATGTAGCTTATGGTATAGCAACGTTAGGGCTCGGGCTTCTGGGGGATAAGGGTCTTAGTAAAGCAGGACAAGTTGGGAAGGTAGCTGCTATTACAGGTTTTACTAAAGGAAAATCACTTGTAATTAATTCTCCGACATATAGAAATGCATTACATATATTAAACAATTATGAATTCAAAGCTGGAAATCATCTTTCATATGCGGGAGTCGGTAGTATTAAACAGTACTTGCAGAAAGCAGCTCCATATACTTATGAAGGTAAAAATGGTCCAAAGACAATTAGTTTAAGAATGGGTGAGTTAGCTGGAAATAAACATCCAGTTTCAGGTATACCATATGACTTAAATGGATTCCCTATTTTCGATGCTTTTGCTGAAGTAAAATTAAAAGAAGTTGACTTTAAAAAATCAAGACCTACTCATGATAGAATATGTAATAAGCTGTTATATGAACAGATATTAGAAGATCCAAAACTAGCAGCTAAATTTACAGCAGAAGAAATTGAATTATTTAAAAATGGTCAGAAACCCAAAACATATACATGGCATCACCATCAGGACACAGGAAGAATGCAGCTTGTAGACGCGAAATTACATAAGCAAACTGGTCACACGGGTGGGTATAACATCTGGGGGAAAGACGGAGAAAAATAGGGAGGTTTATTAATGCATAACATTGTATGGGTTGGTGTAAGTAATGAAAAAGTAACAGATCATGAAATCGAACAAGTAGAAAAATATTTTAACATTAAACTACCTAATGATTTTATTGAATGTGTGAAGAAATACGATGGAGGTTACCCACGTCCTAAAATATTTGATGTACCAGGACAAGATGAAAATGTATTCAATGATTTATTGACCTTCCATATAGAAGATGAGTATTCAATTGTAAAAAATTATGAAGATATAAAAGAAGAATTATTAGACAATATATATCCTTTCGCAAATGATCCTTTTGGGAATTTCTTATGCTTTGACTATCGTAATAATTCCGCATTACCAACAATCGTATTTTGGGACCATGAAGAAGAGGACATGGAAAAAGCAATATATCCTGTTTGCTCAACATTTACAGAATTGCTTGCTAGTCTACGTGATTTTGAAGAAGAAGATTGAGGGAACTAAAAAAACGGTCTAGAATTCTAGACCGTTTTTTTATGATTTACTAATTTTCCAACCATCATCCGTTTTCTCTAGTTCAATTACGATTACCTTATTAGGGGTCCCGTCAGGAAAATGCGGATTTACAACGCTAAGCCTATTTTCCTGACGATTCCCCCATTTTTACAACGTTAAGAAAGTTTTAATGGTCTTAAAGAATCTAACGAGACCACTTTCTCCGAATTAAAATGATATTCTCCTAGTAGATTAATATGTTCCCAACCTAGAGGCGACATATGGTGTAATAATTCTTCATTAAAACTACCAGACTGTTTTTGATATTCAACTGCTTTAGTTAGATGTAAGGTATTCCAAATACTAATAGCATTGATGATTATGTTTAAAGCACTGGCTCTTTGCAATTGATGTTGTATAGTCCGTTCCCTAAGCTCACCTTGTTTTCCGAAGAAAATAGCTCTTGCTAATCCGTTCAT
>NZ_VLTE01000229.1:0-222 GCF_007558965.1 Bacillus sp. HY001
TTTTTTGCTATAATATCCTTAACAAGGAGGTGAATAAAATGACAAAGGAAAATCCATCAAACTATAAAACTCTTCAAATTTGGATTAAAAAAGGGCATCGTATGTATTCTTATTTTCAAGAATGTTGTCATAACGCTAAGAATATGTACAACACTACAAACTTTTATATACGCCAGGTGTACACTGGATTAACACAAGAAAAAGAGTTGCAGCCTTTGCAAA
>NZ_VLTE01000230.1:0-234 GCF_007558965.1 Bacillus sp. HY001
ACCGGAAGATCCGAAAGAGCCAGAAGTGAAACCGGAAGATCCGAAAGAGCCAGAAGTGAAACCGGAAGATCCGAAAGAACCAGAAGTGAAACCGGAAGATCCGAAAGAACCAGAAGTGAAACCGGAAGATCCGAAAGAGCCAGAGGTGAAACCGGAAGATCCGAAAGAGCCAGAGGTGAAACCGGAAGATCCGAAAGAGCCAGAAGTGAGACCGGAAGATCCGAAAGAGCCAGA
>NZ_VLTE01000231.1:0-2187 GCF_007558965.1 Bacillus sp. HY001
ACTCATTTCACTATATTTTCAACAACAATTCTTCGTTACTAAAAATGTAAATATCACCGTCCTCTGAGATTTTAATCGCAATTCCTAAATTTGAGGCATATCTAGCAGCCTTTGTTCCTGTACCAAATGTATCTTTATATACCACATTGTTAGGCATTTCAATAATCTCTCCGAAACTCACTATATTCATATGGCCATCAATTACCATTGCACCATCAACTACTGAAATAGTTTCTAATAAAAATTTATCTATCTCTGTAACACTCAAATGCCTTTTATTATCTCTAATAACATTTAAAAAGTCTCTGTCTAAATTATTTTTCTTAAATTTATTCTTTACCAAAAATTCTTCAGCATCACTATATGTTAGATTAGTGTTATGTTCATTTTGAAGTACAATAATAAAAATTGAACTACTTCCTTTTTTCGATAACATTTCAATAACGTTTACTAATTTTATTATAGAAGCTGTCATTTTCAAATGAAGCTCTTTGTAACAATCGGCCCCTAAAGAATACAATAAATCTAGCGTTTTCGTAAATAAAATCCTCATTAATGAAGCCAACATTAAACCATAATGTTTCAATTTCCAATCCCCATTGTCATAACTAAGAAAAAATTCTTTATTAAGGAATACATCCATTTTTTTGTCTGAAAGTGAAAAATAAATATAGTTTAGACGTTCTTGAGTTCTTAATCCCTTAGTATAAGCTATCAAAAATTCTTCTGATTTACGCATTTCATTTTTTAGGTCCTCATTTAACTCATGTCCCTTTCTTGTTTTTTTGAAATCATCAGTTAAATTCAAAAATGTTTTTCTCTTCATCTCATTTATTGTCCAGTTATTAAACTGCGATTTGATTATATCTGACAAGCTTTTCCCTTCATTTTTTTTTCTTATCATTGCAAACACTTCAAAGTTTTTATTAACTGACACTACTAACGATTTGTTATCTATTAGTCTTAGAAAGGGTTTTTCATCCAGAAAGAATTGTTGAATAGGCTTTCTATTCTCAATAGTTTTGATTTCCACATTTAAATTCTTTATTTCTTCAATTGTTAATTCTTCATCGAGACAATATATTACTCCAATATTCACCGAATTTCCTTCATAAGTTTTAGTTCCAATATTTTTCAATGAATTTATATTTTCCCAAAACTTATACTGCTGTGTGGGACTTAGACTAAGATATTTTTTATCAATTAATATGAGGGATAATTCTCTTTGAATATTTTGCAGTATATTTCCATTAAGCATACCTGTATCACCGACTGATTTTTCTAAAATCTCTTGAACAATTTTAATTATTTCCATTGTTACTCTATTAGTTACCTGAGGTATATTTAACGATAGTTTACCTTTAAGATTGTAAAGTAAATTTTCTTCCTGCTGATTAATTGGAAATTTAATATCCAATCCAGAATATTGACTTATCTTTTCCCCAAGTCCTTGAAAAAAATCCTCAATTTCTTCTACCGAGTTTTTCTCTTCAAAACTTTCCTTTTCATTTTTATCCAATATTGTCCCTCCATTATATAAATTTAATTTAATTACATTATAACCATAAAATGTAATTAACACATCATTTTAAAATATTGATTTGTACATTATTCCCGTCCCAATCTCATTTTTGGCCTTACATTAAATGTAATCGATTTTTAACTCCTTTTTTAATCAGGACTCCATATACTTCTACTTTTAATCGTATCCATGTGTTAGATTTAAAAATATTTCAAACCTTGAAAATATATCATAGGAACGTATAGCTTTTTCTATATCATTAAATTCCGCACCTATCGGTATACCGAAACCCATGCTACCGTAAGAATTTTTTCTTATTATTTTATTTTCCATAATTAATGGTGATATATAACTATCTTTACTTGTCATGCCCCCATTTTTTACATATTCAATATGATTTCCCAATTTTAATTTTTAAAATTGATTTTATCAATCTAAAATATCAACCTACATCCCTTGTTGAATAGCATCAAACATCAAAATTTTTCTTGATAACTCCATGTCAGTAAATCCCGTTAATTGATATGGTTTATCCCAAAACTTTTTATGATTTTCTTTAGCAATATGGGTAGCCACTTGACTTTGACTATTTTTGAGACTTTCTTAAAACAATCTTCTTCCAACATTTTCACTTAGATCAGTAAGCATTTTTCTTAAATAAAAAA
>NZ_VLTE01000232.1:0-534 GCF_007558965.1 Bacillus sp. HY001
GTGAATCCCTATTGGATAATTGTGTTTGGATCAACGGCTGAGAACAGGGAACGAGAAGATAGTGATATTGATATAGCTTATTTAAGTGACACAACTTTAGGGAACTATGAACGTTTTTTATTAGCACAGGAGTTGGCTAACATTGTTCATAGAGATGTTGATTTAGTTGATTTATCCGAAGCTTCTACAGTTTTTCAAGCTCAGATTATACATACAGGAAAGACAATATTTTGTTCGGATGAAAAACGTAAGGTCATTTTTGAAATGAAAACCTTAAAAATGTATTCAAAATTGAACGAAGAAAGACAGATAGTATTTGATGATATAAAGAAAAGAGGTTCTATATATGAAGAATGAGGTTATTTTAAATAAAATTTCTACAATAGAGCGTTGTATAAAAAGAATCCAAGATGTATATGGAAATAACCCTGAAAATTTAGAGGACTTTACAAAACAAGATTCAATAATATTGAACATACAAAGAGCTTGTGAAGCGAGTATTGATTTAGCAATGCATATTGTTGCAGGGAAAAA
>NZ_VLTE01000233.1:0-643 GCF_007558965.1 Bacillus sp. HY001
CACGATGGTTCTAAAGCATCTAATAATTTATCACATAAAATCAATGTACCAACTGATCGCAGTGGGTACCATGTTATTTTAGCTGTTTGGGATGTAGCTGATACTGTAAACGCTTTCTATAATGTAATCGATGTGAATCTAATAAATGATGAAAAACCAGATACAGAAGCACCAGCTCAGCCATCTGGACTACAAGTAGTAAAAACTACCTCAAATAGTGTAGAACTTAATTGGAAACCCGCAACAGACAATGTAGGAGTGAAAGAATATCAAGTGCTACGTAATGGAGAACTAATTAATACTGTAGTCGGTACAAGTGTAATTGATAAAAAATTAAACCCAAACACAGAATATACGTATACAGTAAGAGCAGTAGATGCTGCAGGAAATATATCTGAGAAAAGTGAAGCATTAGTTATTAAAACAACAGAGGAAAAACCAGACACAGAAGCACCAACTCAACCTAAAGGATTACACAGTATGGGAACTACTACGAGTAGTATTGATTTAATGTGGAGTCCATCGGAGGATAATGTAGATGTGAGCCATTATATTGTATACAGAGAAGTTGGAGGGGCCATGAAAGAAATAGGTACTGCTAATACAACTTCATTTATGGACAAAGATTTGCAAGCGAATACAG
>NZ_VLTE01000024.1:0-772 GCF_007558965.1 Bacillus sp. HY001
CACCACGGGACCATTTGGTTGCGGGGACAGGATTTGAACCTGCGACCTTCGGGTTATGAGCCCGACGAGCTACCGTGCTGCTCCACCCCGCGATAATACTATTTATATAATTTATATGGTGGAGGATGACGGGATCGAACCGCCGACCCCCTGCTTGTAAGGCAGGTGCTCTCCCAGCTGAGCTAATCCTCCAAAGTGGTGACCCGTACGGGATTCGAACCCGTGTTACCGCCGTGAAAGGGCGGTGTCTTAACCACTTGACCAACGGGCCAAATATTATAAATCCTATGGCGGAGAGCAAGGGATTCGAACCCTTGATACGCTTGTGACGTATACACGATTTCCAATCGTGCTCCTTCGGCCAGCTCGGACAGCTCTCCAATGGCTCCGCAGGTAGGAATCGAACCTACGACCGATCGGTTAACAGCCGATAGCTCTACCGCTGAGCTACTGCGGAATAATATTGCCTGGCAACGTCCTACTCTCACAGGGACAAGGTCCCAACTACCATCGGCGCTAGAGAGCTTAACTTCCGTGTTCGGTATGGGAACGGGTGTGACCTCTCTGCCATCATTACCAGACATTATTCTTTTGAGACAATCATTATTATAACTTATTCACTTTAAAAGTCAACAAGTTTTTTATGTTCTCTCAAAACTAGATAACACTTGCTTCATATTATATGGTTAAGTCCTCGATCTATTAGTATTCGTCAGCTCCACATGTCACCACGCTTCCACCTCGAACCTATCAACCTGATCATCTTTCAGGG
>NZ_VLTE01000234.1:0-344 GCF_007558965.1 Bacillus sp. HY001
AATGCACAGACTGTACAATTCTTAAAGGAATTGTTTTTACAAGTATTTCGAAAGAAGTTTTCTCCAATGACTCCTTTATCTAACCGTTTTACACGTATCCGTATACTAGATTCAACAGCCTTTCAGCTTCCAGCTCAATATGCATCTTCTTACAAAGGGGTAGGCGGAGGTGGTTCAGAAGCTGGTGTGAAAATTCAATTAGAGTATGAACTGATTTCTGGAGAATTTTTAGAAACAGCTGTAAGAGATGGAACAAGTAGCGATTGCCGTTATGGACAGGAACGTACGCAAACATTAGAGCCAGGGGAACTTTCTCTTCGTGATCTTGGTTATTTTTCTATTTA
>NZ_VLTE01000235.1:0-541 GCF_007558965.1 Bacillus sp. HY001
TTTATTAAAAGTGCGGGTGAAGGGAGTCGAACCCCCACGCCAAAGGCGCTAGATCCTAAGTCTAGTGCGTCTGCCAATTCCGCCACACCCGCATATTTTGTTAAAATGGTGAGCCATGAAGGATTCGAACCTTCGACCCTCTGATTAAAAGTCAGATGCTCTACCAACTGAGCTAATGGCTCTTAATGGCTGGGCTAGCTGGATTCGAACCAGCGCATGACGGAGTCAAAGTCCGTTGCCTTACCGCTTGGCTATAGCCCATTAATTAAGAATGGTGGAGGGGGGCAGATTCGAACTGCCGAACCCGAAGGAGCGGATTTACAGTCCGCCGCGTTTAGCCACTTCGCTACCCCTCCGACATATATGGTGGAGGATGACGGGATCGAACCGCCGACCCCCTGCTTGTAAGGCAGGTGCTCTCCCAGCTGAGCTAATCCTCCATTTTGCCTGGCAACGTCCTACTCTCACAGGGACAAGGTCCCAACTACCATCGGCGCTAGAGAGCTTAACTTCCGTGTTCGGTATGGGAACGGGTGTGGCC
>NZ_VLTE01000236.1:0-7913 GCF_007558965.1 Bacillus sp. HY001
ATCGGCTCAAAGAAGCCCTTTCACAAATGAAACAAGACGCAACTTGCTTCTACAACTCAACCACAACACAAAAAAGGTGTGGGAATAAACGGAATCAAATAAACTAACAATATACCCATATATTACACAATTTGAATTTTTATATCAAGATTTTTTTAAAAATATGAAAATATGCGCTAACTTGCTATTAAAATACGACGCCTCGATAAGTATAATATGCAATACTAGGCAGCTAGTAACAAATTTTTTAGGAGGCTATGCAATTTATGAAAATTAAACTTAAAGGATCTTTAGCTATGTTATTTATATTCTCTCTATTTTTTATAGCTCTTTTCTTTGATGAAAAAGCAGCTGTATCTGGTGTATTAATGTGCTTTTTTAGTATTTTAGCAAAAGAAAAGTTTTCTAGGATAGCATAAAAAAAGAGCCCAGATAATAGGGCTCTTTTTTTAACTCTACTCATTATATTTTGTATATATATCATTTAAAAAATACTCTCTATTTTTCGCGTAAATATTACAGATTTCATTCGCTAATTTATTTAAACGTTCTTCCTTGGCTTCATAAAGATATTCAACGAGCTTTTCTATTATTTCTTTAGGATATTTAGGTATACAACTCTTAATCAAATTATCCATTAACTCGCCTATAACTAATCTTTTTTCTATAGTATCACTAGAATCTATTCTCTTATATAGGCTTTCTATTATTTCATAAGCATTAAAATTAGCTTCTGCGTAAGGTATAGCGATGTCTAACATATGATAATTCTCTCTACTAATATCATTTAATACGGATATTAGATTCAACGAGTCTGATAGAAGTATTGTATCTTCTTTACTTATTCCCTTTGGTATACAGCTCTTATAATGCTGATAGAACGCCTCCCAAAATTCAATAATTTTCCTCCTAATATCGTCTTCTAAAGGACGCCCAACTTGATAACAAAACATTCTTATAAACTCACCAATTATTTCATGATTCCATGTGACCAAAACTTTCTCGTATAAATCGTTATCTGTGTAACAGCTGTCTAAATAACCTGTAGCAATATCCCTTGCTATTTGTTTTAATTGGATATTATTATCAATAGCGTATTTATAATGTTCTTTCATTAATGTATAAATATCACTAGAAATACGTCCACTACGAGTATATCCTGTCATAAAAGATATCCAATACTTATCCCCTAAATTTATTGTTTCAACCTTATTAATGGTCCAATCTTTTTCTAAAGAAATAAATAGGGATAGTTTCCAACCTAATAATATAAACGCATCTACTATTTTATTATCTAAGTAGTCAGCATATATTTCTCTGAATTCGGTATCCCAAATATTCTTCTCATCTTTATTAAACAATGACATACTTAATAACGCTTGCAGGCCTTGTCCTTTAACAGAATTTAAGACATATGATATTGGGTCATTATTTAAATCTACTTCTTCTACACTTTTTATTTCTTTTAATATATACAATAAAATTTCTTTAGCTTTAGGATAATGTTTATTTTCAAACGCCCATTCTCCATATTCTGAACCCGCTCTTAATAGGGAAAAAATACACTTTAAAGTAGATTTATAATCTGCATAATATACTCCATCATCTATTTTATAATTGTCACTCCAAAATTCTATTCTATTTATATAACTTAAAATAAATTCTAAGATTTTTCCCCAATCAAATGATTTTTTTTCTTTCCACGAGTCAATTAACCCCAGTAATATTTGACAGATATAATCATATTTTGTATTAATGAAAGGTTGTAAATTCTCTACTATCTTATTTGGATGCTTTTTAGTAAATTCTTTTATTACTCTTCCTAAATCGTTAGTTGTAGGACCTTCCCAAAAATTAGTTACTTTAAATTCATTTATATATGCTGCCAACTCATTATTTGTCATCTTAAGAAGTTGTTCCTCATCTATGGATACAGATTTGGAATCTATTTTTATCTTCTCTGTTTTTATCATTGGTCCCATTTTAACATCTATATCATTCTTTGCTTTTAACTTTCTATATTGTTCATTAAAATATGGGATTTCTTTTAATGTATTCAATCTTTTCATTTTCCAAATTTCTTTATATTTCTCTTCATTTTCAATTTCCCAGTATAAATCTGGACCTTTTTCAATATAATCCATTAGTATCTCTTGATTGTGCAACTCTATATTTTCTAGTTTCTCTAGAACCACCCTCAATTCATCTTCGAATGCACCTTCTTGAAATATAATTTTCCCTTTTTCGCAAGATAATATATTCCAGAATATACGATTATACATTGGGGAATTTTTACCTATTACATATAACAAGATTTTTTGGAATAAAAAATATTCTTCATTCATTAAATTACTCAAAAACTTTTCTATAAAACTATCTTCTTTAGAAACTAATAATCTTTTTAATAGATTAAGAATTAGTTCTATACCATCTTGATTGCCTTTTTCATTTGAATCATGAAGAGAATAAAAAACCTCTTTGTTATATAAACCATAATAAACAAACCTAATTTTATTTTTTAAATCTGATTCTATTTTTTTCCCTTCAAATTTATTACTAATAAAATTTGCAACACGTTCAACAAATTCTTCTAATTCCACTTGTTCTAAATCAAATTCATAAATAAATTTACTTTCATCTAAAATCTTAATACTATACTTTTCTGCAAAATTAAATACCTTAATTGCATATTGTTTGTCATCACATGTAAACACTACATTACTTTCTGAGTCCCCAAGAAACCTATTTATCTGTTCTTTAATATATATTAACAATTCTTCAGAGCAAACCTTAGAAATTATATTAACCATATTTTCATTAAATATATTATAAAAGTGATAACTTTTAAGTTTTATTAGATTATGTTCACAATCTAACTTTAGTAATAACATTATAATGTTTTCAGCCATTTCTATGTCTTTTGGTTCTTTAGAATTTATGAACTTAGGTAAAAGTTTTTTTCCGACTTCAAAAGAAATACGTTCTTCACCATATTTTGAATTCATCCACTTTTCTATAACATTAATCACTTTCAAATCTAAATACTCATTAGGAATATTAGTTAAAATTTCAATAAATTCACTCCAAACAAGATAATTATCCAGAGATTCCCCTTTTTCATCTTCATAGTTTGATATCTTATTAATTATCTGCAAAATGTCATTTATTCTACTTTCATGTTGTACAACCTTCTTTAAGTAATCAGTTTGAGACCAGTATCTTACCTGATAGTTATCCCCTTCCTTTTCCGGACTTGGGACTTTTTCTGGATTGAAAAATCCTTTTTCCTTCAGGTAATCGAACCACCTTTCATCATCAACATTTTCAAATAAATAGTCTCCTAATGATTCGTCCTTCTCAATTAAATCTATTACAGCTCTTATTCCAGCTCTAAATGCTTTTTGTTCTTCTCGCTTAATAACATCCTTTATTAGTTGAATGTTTTGCATATAATCCTGCTCTTTACTCACTTCACTTAAGACATCTGCCCACTCATGAATTATAGGAATTAATTGTGAAAAACCATTACGACTAATATCGAAAGAAATTAACTCTACCCCTAAGTTATTATAGTATTTATTAAGTAGCTCAACCATTTTATAATCTTCTTTATAAGTTGGATATAGCATATAATGTTTTTTCTTATACTCAGGATTAGTATTTTTAGATAGCATATACTCTAAGATCTCATACTCCTCTAACCCATATCCCATAAACAAAACTACATACTTTGAATTAAATACCTTATCTAAGAAAACTGATAACTCAGGAAATGTATTTTCAGAATTCGCTCCATAACACTCTAAATAATGATTTAAAGTAACTAACATATCTTTCTCTTGTTTTATGCTGCCATGTATGTGAATTACATTTCCATTTTTAAGCTTGGATTCTAATATGTCTGAACGTTCAAATACGATTTCTCGGCTTAATTCACTTTGTAACGATTTACTGTTTACATTGGTATTTATATCTTCATCTAATTTTCTACTGTTTTCTACTTCTTTAGCTATTCTATCTAAACATTCATCATAATTTGTAGTTATATAAATGGCATTCATTGAATATAGTTTAGAATATACATTTTGATACTTTTCATAATCTTGTATCGCAAATACCTGTTCTGCTGGTTTTGGTTTGATTTGTTTTTCTTTCATTAAAATCTCGCAAATTGTTAATAATTTTTTTGCGTCTAGTTTTTTTAACCCCTCATAAGTTCGATAGTCTATTAGGTTTTCATCATAATATATAGTGTTGAGCCTATCTTGAGCAAATTGATTCCACAGTGGTAAATCTACTAATTTTGATACCCCAGCCCCCACAAAAATAATAAGATTCCCTAATTTTGCCGCTTCTAATATTTCCGGATAGTTATTTATATCTGGAATTTCCTGAATACTATCTAGTTTAATCTTTACTTTGGTATTCACTTTTATTCCCCCAAATCTTCACTAATTTTAAACACTAACAAAAAATTAAAGATACTAAACTTTAAATAAAGCCTAATAAATCTTCTAATTATACAATTCAAACATGAATAAGCTGTTACATAAGTACATTCCTTTATACACTTTGCAATTTATTAATCTTACCAATTATTGCTTAATTAAGTAATATAATTATTACTTTTAAATTTTTTAAATTCATCTTAACTCTCCCAAAAATATATTCTTATTATCTAAATTCAAAGATCATCCTCAAGACATTTAATCTTCAATTTTCTCCTTAGTTAAATTGCTATACTACATCTACATGTTTACGTTCTGCTTCTGCTTTATATTTGTACTTACATTTCTAGATGATTTTTCAGCAAAAAGAGCTGGTATCATAGCGGAAACCAGCTCCTTTCTGTACTATAATCCAACATCTTCTCTTATACTAAATTTTTTCAAGTGAACGTTTTATAATATTCGTTTTTTCTTTTTATGACCTGGAATAATCAACTCTCTAATTCGCTCGTTTATTTCATCTTGTAATATATTAAAGATTTTAATAAGTTCTGTACGCTCATTCTCCATCACTATATGTTTAGGGTTATTGTTAATAACTCGCATTATTTGTTCTTCTACATTGTCGATATCAAATTGGGGGAGTTCATTATTAGGATCTAACCCTATATTCATATATTTTTCAAAAGCTTTTTCAATAGGCAGTAAACACTCTGAGCGTTTAACAGGTATTTCACCAGCCTCTGGATCATATTCAATATGTTCAACCAAAATCTCACAATAAATTTCAGGTTTTACATGAGAATGTACTAGTAGATAATACAAATTATTGCTCATTAATACATCGTAAAGTTTTGAACCCTTCATCATAAATTCTATATTTCCTACTTCTTCCTCGTAATCCGTTTTTTCTATATATTTATTAATGACTTCACATATAGAATTAGATGCTATTCCATCTAAGCTTTTTTTTATTTTATTTATATTATTTTCTTTTTCTAATATTTTATTTATTTTCTGTTTCCAATCTTCCTCAAGTGCATCAAATATATATCCGTTTTTAACTGCCTTTATCCCACTAAAATCCAAAGGTTGAGTAGAAAATGGTTTTAGATTACGATAATTATTGATATCATTAATTATCGGTTTATAGCTCTCATTAACAATAAGTGACCTTTGACTATGTTCTAGTGCCCCTTTAGCAATCTTTATTGATCTAACACCAATAAAAATCGCTACCACAATCGAGACTAAACCAATCCAATTGCTAACTCCTATATCTTTTATATTTTCTAGCATTTTCTTTGCACCTTTTATCCCTTCCCTTTTATAGGCTTTCTATAATAAGTTCATTACCTCTTGTCTCTCTATCCACTTATCCAGTTTATTTTTTGTGTCATCATTTAATCGTTTTCTTTTACCGGATAACATCCTTGAAAGTGTTGAATAAGAAATATCAATTTCTTTCGCTAACTCACGAATACTTTTATTATTCTTCTCTTTATATGTGTTCATCTTTTCAATATAGAACTCAATACTATTAGGTATTTCTTGATTTGGTATACTTATTGGCTTCTCTTCAATTACTGGTGGCTGTTCTTCTATCTCAATGACCAATGGTGCCTGCTGCTTACTTTTCTTAGTAATCAACTCTTGTTGTAATTTAACAAGCTCATTTGTAGGAGAAATAATTACTTTTAATTTTAACCAATAATTCTCAAACCAGTTTTTCCCCTTACATTTCTCTTCATCAATCTCAGGAGAGTACTTCCATTCCTTAATAACTTGGTCCCTCATAAGATCATCTAACGTCTTTTCGAAAACTTGTCTTATGAGGCTTGGTTTTCTATTCATACTAATCTCCATTACTTGCAATAACCCTTTAGGGCCACCAATACTATATGAATGTGTTAGATGTTGATATGATTGTTGAATACGCCAACGCCAACTTAGATATCTGGTTAATCGTTTGTGATATCTTTGTTGCTTGCTATTATACTCAAGTGCTTTCTTAGATAATAAGCCTGTTAATTTTTCAGATCCATAGAGATATTTTGATAAAAAGCTCCCTGGAGTAACATTCATACTCTCTATTCCTAATGTTTTACCCGTATCAATGTCTTTTGCAATAATAATTTCATCCATTACAAATAGCCTTCTAATTCTTTGCTTTTTATAAGCTAAGGTTTCATTGGGATCCTCTTCATTTAAAATTACAATCTCATTATCTTCATTGACATAAATAAAAATACTAGCAAGAGCAGCTAAACGCTCCATAATCTTTAATCTGTCCTCTTTTCGATAATAAGCCTTAACATTTTTGATTTGCTTCATATTACACATATCTAATATCCGTTCATAATGTACAGGCACAATAGTCTTATCATTTTCCGCACTCCTTACCCATAGTTCTGTAACAATATCGAGGCAGTCCTCCGTCAAATCATCCATTACTCGTGTTAAAAAAGTTGGATCAATCAGTGTATTCCATCTTTTTAACTCTTCTCTTTGTAATTCATATCACCATCATTGTGTGATGATACTACCACTAGACTATTTTGTTTATCCTGCAATTGAGCAATACGTACATTCTTATCTTGGTCATCTGTAAACTTATTCTTAGCAATAGTGTCTGATAAATGGTACATAAACCCTACATTACTTCGCTCTATGTAATCACTCTTAGCCTCTGTATCTAAAGGTAATTCTTTTGCGACAACAGGCAATTTAATCCCAAATTCCATATATAAATCGTCTTTTAGACATTCAAAAATTTCTCCCTTATAATTATCTAATTTTGGAAGAATGTCTATCGCCGATAATCCTAAAGCTTCCTTTTTAGAAACCCATTTCACTAGTCTTTCGAAAGTCTGTGACGAATAAGTTGAGTTGTATATCCTCTGTAGATCTCTTTCTACATCTTGATAGAATTGTTGCCACTTATTTAAAACTCTTTCACTTCCCTCAACACCAGTAAGTAGAGGGTACGCTATATATAAAGTGTTTTGAAATAGTACGTTTAACTTTTCCACTAATAATTCTCCTAATTGCTTCTAATACAATTATATCAATTGATACTAATCATTCATACCATTCTAATTAGAGTTTCGATAGAATATATTTTTATTGAGCATTCAATAAGGATTCCTATTGTTTAGATACCGAAAAAATAATGAAGAATTAATGTCCTGTTGCAAATTGAAGTTACTTATTGCATGAATATGATTTCAATATATAATTATATTGATATAGGGAGGAATAGGAGAAAGATATATGCTGAAAAGATTAAATAAATTTATGTTTGTTTTACCTGTAATTTGGTTTGTATTACTTATTGTATTGGGTTCATTTTTACTTGTGATGCCATTAGATTTATTTTTGCCACCGATAAAACAACATCCGATAAAGGAAGATCCCGCTATTATACAGATTTTAGTAGGAGTATTTGCGGCACCTGTATATGAA
>NZ_VLTE01000237.1:0-60026 GCF_007558965.1 Bacillus sp. HY001
TGAGCACCAGCCGGTCCTTGAGCACCAGTAGCACCTTGAGCACCAGCCGGTCCTTGAGCACCAGTAGCACCTTGAGCACCAGCCGGTCCTTGAGCACCGGTAGCACCTTGAGCGCCAGCTGGTCCTTGAGCACCAGTAGCACCTTGAGCACCCGCTGGTCCTTGAGCACCAGTAGCACCTTGAGCACCCGCTGGTCCTTGAGCACCAGTAGCACCTTGAGCACCCGCTGGTCCTTGGGCACCAGTAGCACCTTGAGCACCCGCTGGTCCTTGAGCACCAGTAGCACCTTGAGCGCCGGCTGGTCCTTGAGCACCAGTAGCGCCTGTTGCGCCAGCTGGTCCTTGAGCACCAGTAGCACCTTGAGCGCCAGCTGGTCCTTGAGCACCAGTAGCACCTTGAGCACCCGCTGGTCCTTGAGCACCAGTAGCGCCTGTTGCGCCAGCTGGTCCTTGAGCACCAGTAGCACCTTGAGCACCCGCTGGTCCTTGAGCACCAGTAGCACCTTGAGCGCCAGCTGGTCCTTGAATACCTTGAGGCCCTTGAGGTCCAGTAGCGCCTTGAGCACCTTGAGGCCCTTGAGCACCAGTAGCACCTTGAGCACCAGCCGGACCTTGAGGTCCAGTAGCACCTTGAGCACCGGCTGGTCCTTGAGGTCCAGTAGCACCTTGAGGCCCGGTAGCACCAGTAGCACCTGTTGCTCCTCCTCCTCCAAGGCAGCCTGATCCGTATTGAACTAAGATAGCTTGGATTTCTGAAATGAGTTTAACTAGTTTGTCGATCGTACAGCAATCTACTTTGAATAATTTAGCAATATACAATAAATAATTAAGCAGGCTTTGTAACTCAACATACAATGCTCCGCATGAAAAAGGTTTTGTCGTTAAAATAGTTAATAGATTAGCGATAATAGAATTTCCAATTTGTTTTTGTGCTGGAGATAAATCTAAGCAATTGAGGAATTTTTGTAGGTTATTTAGGGCAACAATCAAGTTATCGATATTATGTTGCGAAGGGTTTTGAAAGACAGCTTGAATAGCTTGGCCAAGAGCTTGAAGAAGTTTAACGAATTCTGTAAGTTCGGACTTAGAGATGTTAATATAACTACAAGCTCTGATTTCGCAACAATCATTACCATAAAATACTTTTCCTTTATTTTTATTGTTCATCTTTTCATTCCTTTCTTTCATAGAATCAATAGTCGTTACTATATATTAAAATGAAATTTAAACTAAATTCGTGATGGACAAACTACTATTTCTAAAAAAATAAGAAGTTTGCCTACTAAGCGAAAACAATTAAGTTATGGAGACAGATTTATAGAACTTAAAAAAGATTAGTTCAACATAAAAAAGCATGCCAATTGCTAGGAGTATATAACAATTGGCATGCTTTTTGTGGAGGGGTATCTCATTTGTATTCATTTAATCTTTCAAGAGTCGTTTTAGGTAAAATTGGAATTGAAATAGTGAAAGTTGTACCATCTTCATTACTGGTCATTTTTAATGTACCGTTATGATTTTGAATAATTTTCTTCGTTACTGACAAGCCCAGTCCTGTGCCCGAATCTTTTGTTGAGAAGAATGGATCAAAGATATATTCCTGAATGGCTGGTGAAATACCAATTCCATTATCAGTGAAAGTAATACGAACAAAATTATCTAGGCGATAACTAGTAATTTGGATAGAAAGTTTTTCTTCGCCTTGAGCATCGACAGCATTCTGAAATAGGTTTAAAAAAACTTGCACAAGTTCATGACGATCAATATTGACTAATACATCATCCAATTCGGTAGAAAAGTTATAATCAATTGAAATGTTATGTAAAAAGACTTCACTAGCTAGTAACTGTTGAATATATTCACGTAAAAACGTGTTAATAGGAAACGGTTCTCTTGTAAATTCGCGTGTTTTTGAAATAGCTAAAAATTTTGTAATAATACTATTTGCGCGGTCTAATTCAGGAATGAGTAAGTTTTCAAATAATTCTTTATTAGATGGAGAAACACTTTCTTGTAAAAATTGTAAGTAACCCCGTACGGTTGTAAGAGGATTACGTACTTCATGTGCAATTCCAGCTGCAATTCGCCCTGCTAACGAAAATTTCTCTGCATCACGTTCTGTGTTTAAATAATGAAAGACACTAATAACTCTAAATATCTCTCCGTTATAATCACGAATAATTCGGTTATTTAATATGCCATAGTTTTTGTCTAAAACTTCTTCATTATATAATTCTGTTCCCGTTCTTAATGTTTCAAGAGCTTTAATTTTTTCTTCTGGCAATTTTAATAATTGTTGAATTGGTTTTCCGATTATATCATTTCGTACTACACCAAAATCATCTGCTGCAGCTTGATTACATAAAGTTATATTTCCTTTACTATCAACAAAGGTGACATGATGTGAAAAAGCATCGAAAATATGAACAAAGTATGTTTCAAGTTGCTCAAATAAAAATAATGAATCGCAGGTAAGCTGAAACTCAGCTTCTTTATTCTCTTTTTGTATGTTTTGTATAGAATGAGTCGTTCTCGTTTTCTTTATTTGTAAACCAATATGTGGATTTTTGTATGTGAAATGATGTGGTAATTGATTCACAAGTTCTTCATAAAAACGTACTTTATTTTCTAATTCCTCTATTCGTTTTTCATGAGATACAATATCATCGTTTGGAAGCATAAATAAATAACCCCTCAATTTAAAAATTCTTCCATCTAGTATATCATATTTTTATACGGATACTCTTAAAGAAAGAGCTACTTAATGAAATTGATTAGTCGAGGTGTTCGGGAATTGAGTAAAATGGATAGAAGGTGAAGTTAAAAAGGGAGGGATATATTTGCTTTTCATTGGAGTGACAGGATGGGGAGATCATGATTCTTTATATATAGATCCCTATGAAAATAGAAATAAATTACGAACATATAGTGAGCATTTTCCTATTGTGGAAGTGGATAGTTCATTTTATGCGATGCAACCTGCGCGAAACTATACAAAATGGGCAACGGAGACACCGAAAGATTTTTCTTTTGTCGTAAAAGCATATCAAGGGATGACGGGACATATGAAAGGTGAAATTCCGTTTTCTACGTTCGACGAGATGTTTGATGTGTATAAACAATCTATTCTTCCTTTAATAGAAGCTAATAAATTAAAGACGATTTTATTTCAATATCCACCATGGTTTGATTGTAAAAAGAAAAATGTAGATTTTCTTCGATATACGAAAGAGAAAATGGAAGGTTTGCCGTGTGCCATAGAATTTCGAAATCAAACATGGTTTTATCCAGAAATGAGAGATAAGACTTTACGGTTTTTGGAACAGGAGAAATGGATTCATACAATTTGTGACGAGCCACAGGCGGGGATAGGTTCGGTACCGCTCGTTTTAGAAGTAACGAATGCAGAGATGGTGTTAATACGTTTTCATGGTCGAAATGTTCATGGCTGGCTGGATAAAGGGGAAAATTGGAGAGCGGTTCGTTGCTTATATCGCTACAACAATAAAGAATTAGAAGAATGGGTAGAAAGACTAGAGCAATTGAAAAAGAAGGCAAAGGGCATATATGTACTATTTAACAATAATTCGGGCGGAGATGCAGCGGATAATGCGAAACAGCTTATGAAAATGATGAACATTACATATGGTGAGCCGAAGCCCGAGCAATTAAATTTGTTTGAATGATAATAAACAAGAAAGGCACTGTACAAACAGGGGGAATGTACAGTGCCTTTCTATATGAAAAAGAGGGGTAACAATGTTACTGAGCGTTTGGTTGATTCATCAATTGTTGGCTTCGTAATAAATGATAATGGTTATCATTATCATTGTCAATAGTTTTCCGAAAAATAAATAAAAAACTTTTATGAGACAGTAACGGGTAGGAAGATTCCTGATAAAAAGTTAGGCTGAGGCAAAGAAGTTTTTGGGGGTAGAATGCTAGTAAACTCCTGATAAAGTATCAAAAAAGAACAGCAATTAATGCTGTTCTTTTCCAGTAACGAATTGTTGTAAATCAAAAGGAGTTATCGCTTGGATAAACTCTTTTGAGATAAGTGTTTGAACAAGGGTACTCTCAGAAATGGAAGCACCTGTTTTCTTTTCATAAGCTTGTTTTAATAAATCAAGTTTTTCAGCCGTTTCTTTCGGTAATTCGATTGTTAATGTGTTCATAATTTCTCCCCCTTATTATTAGAGTACCACTACAATATAGGAGAGACAAGAAAAGAGAGTGTGAAACATAAAAAAGGTTACCATTTTATAAATGGTAACCCTTTTTATGTATAAGCGTTATTAAGCAATACCGATATACTTTAAAGTTTTTGATGGAGTACTATGATCAAAGAAGTGTTGTAAAAATGCGATATCAACACCTGATTTGTATGCACAATATCCCCAAGTTTTTCGAAGTGTATGTGAGCTAATCCCTTCTAATCCAACTTCTTTTGCAGCTTTGTTTAAAATGTACCATGCATGTTGTCTCGTAATAGATTTTGTTCCTTTTTGAGACTTTAATAATGGTTCATTACGTTTCCAAGTTTTACGTTCTTTCATGTAGTCTTCGATCGCGTGCTGTAAGTCTTCATTTACAGCAAACCATTTATGTTTCTTTACTTTTTCATTGTAAAATAAAATGGAATGGCGAACATTTTCATTTTCATCGATTACATCACTAACTTTTAATTGTAAGATTTCACTTACTTTTAAGCCAGAATTTACAGCTAATACGAATAATAAGCCATCACGTTTCGAAGATTGTAAAAGTATATTTTTGATAGTTTCTAATTGTTTTTCATTTTGAATAGGTTGTCCTGCTTGTTTCATTTCACGCACTCTCCTCTTTTATGTGTGTAAAGGAAAGGATTAACTTGTTTCTTACTATAAAGGGAGAGTGTGAATTTCATGTGAACTCCTAGTGAAATTAAGACAAATTATTTGACTTCTTTTACTTTTTGTAAATTAAAGTAGAATACAACACTATTCGTCGTGTTATATACACCGTACTCGGCATGGTGGAGGTCTAAAATGTTTTTTACAATAGATAATCCGAGACCAGTACCACCAGTATGACGGCTACGAGATGCATCTAAACGGTAGAAACGATCCCAAATTTTTTCAAGACTGTCTTCTGGGATAGGGTTTCCTGTGTTTTCGATTTCGATTTTTACTGTATCTTCCATTTCTATAACAGAGACTTGTATTTTTTCTCCATCTGGCGTATATCGAATTGCGTTGCTAAGTAAGTTCACAACCACTTGCTCAATACGACTACGATTCGCTTTCACAAAAATAGAGGAATCTACATCTATGCTCACTTGTAAATGTTTTTCTTCCATGCTAAATAATAACTTTGTATAGACTTGTTGAATTAATTCACCGATTGAGAATGTCGTCATATCTAGTTTGTACGTACCTGATTCTAATTTTGCTAATTCTAACATTTCAACAATAAGTCTGTTCATGTTTTCTGTTTCTTCTAAAATAACATCTGTGTAATACGTCGTATCTTTACTAACGCCATCTTTAATTCCTTCCGCGAAACTTCTAATTACACTGAGTGGTGTTTTTAATTCGTGTGATACACCAGAAATGAATTCTTTTCGCGTTTTCTCTAATTGACGTTCCCGTTCAATATCTTGTTGTAATTTTGTATTGGCAACATTTAATCGATCGATTCGGTCTTTTAAGTTTACAGATAGCGTATTAATACTGCCGGAAAGCCCACCAATTTCATCGTCCGCTGTCACAGGTAATTTTTCGCTAAAATCAAAATTGGCCATTTTTTTTGTAACACGATTCATTTTAATTAATGGTTTCACAATGATTTTTGAGTAGTAGAAGGATAACAAAATAATTACGAGAAATACGATGATTAAGGCATAGACATAATAATCCTTTAAAACAAGCATTGCTTCATTAACAGGTTGCAAGGATGCTACCGCAAAAGCGTATTCTTTAATCTTTCCATCTTCCATAATAGGTTGTACAAAGATACTATTCTTTATATTTTCTCCGCTATCTAGTAGAAAATGGCTCAATTGCTGTGGGCTAGTAGTGCCATCTCTAATAATTTCTGCAAAATATTGAACGGCTTGTAATGTTTCAAGATCATTTGCAAGACGAACATCAGCTTTGGATGGAAGCTGTAACTTAGATACAATACCAGTAAACTCAATTTGAGTTACAGTTTTGGATCGACTTGTAAGTCTATTTTTAGCAGGGTTACCATTAATGGATTGAAAATCTGAGTTGATATATTCGTTTTGCCATCGATTATAGTTTGTCGTCAATTCTATTGGTGTTATGGTGGAATCTTGTACAAAACCGACGACGTTTATCATCCCATCTTTTTTCAATCCTAAGTTTTCGAATTTATTATATTCTTCGGGCGTTAAAAGATTATTGAGTGGAATGGAATATGCTTTGTTATTTTTAGGGTTAATTACATCAATGTAAAAATTATTATCGCTTTTAATAATGCCGTTCGTATTTAAAAACTGCATTTCGGCATTTGTTTTATCATGAAATTCTTGTTTTAGTTTTCGAATTTCTTCATAAGTTTTACCACTTTTTTCGTAATTATCTACGAACTTCTCGAAAGAATTTTGAACGGTTTTTACCTTTTTATTAATATAAAATTTCTCTAAAAATAGAGATTGTCCTAGGAAAAAAAGGAGGAATATGATTGTAAATAATGTTGATGTTAATAAAAATAGTTTAAAGACGATACTTCTGTTTTTCACTGCGTCACCTCTTGTGAGAAATACTGTAAATGATTTCTTTATTATAACAAACGTTACAAAAAAGTAGAGGAGAAAATCTGTCTCTTCCGAAAGTAGTTTTTTATAAAAGGTCACATAAAAAGAACTCGACAGACGTATGACGAGTTCTTTAATGTATTATTGTTGAATTGCTGCATCTAAAGCGATTTCAATCATTTCGTTAAATGTAGTTTGACGCTCTTCAGATGTTGTTTCTTCACCAGTGAAGATGTGGTCACTTACTGTTAATACAGATAACGCATTTACACCGTATTTCGCTGCTAATGTGTAAAGAGCGGTTGTTTCCATTTCTACTGCTAGTACACCGTAATCTCCAAGCTTTTTAACCATGTCCATGCTTTCGCGGTAAAATACATCTGCTGTTAAAACGTTACCAACACGAACGTGTAAGCCTTTTTCAGTTCCAGCATCGTAAGCTTTCTTTAAAAGGTCAAAGTTTGCAGCTGGTGCAAAATCAAAACCTGGGAATGTTAAACGGTTCATATTAGAATCCGTACAAGCTGTCATTGCAATAATAACGTCACGTACTTTTACGTCTTTTTGAATCGCACCGCAAGTTCCAACGCGAATTAAATTTTTAACTCCGTAGCTTTGGATTAATTCGTTTACATAAATAGAAATAGAAGGAACACCCATACCTGTACCTTGAACAGATACGCGTTTTCCTTTATAAGTTCCAGTGAAACCTAACATACCACGCACGTTATTATAGCAAGTAACGTCCTCTAGAAATGTTTCAGCGATATATTTTGCACGTAATGGATCACCAGGTAATAGAATAGATTCAGCAATTTCGCCTTGTTTTGCTTCAATATGTACACTCATGAAAAGTCCTCCTTATAATGTATTGATAGAAATCAATATCATTTGCATTATACACTATCAATCCTTTCAATTAAAATCTTTTAATTATTTGTAATATGTGCAAAGCAGGAGGATTTCATAAATCATAATCTAGAATATATATGTAAGAAGTTTTGTATGAACAGAGACAATAAAAATGGTAGGTGATGTTTTGAAAAATCTTGTCATTGGACTTGTTGCTTTGCTTTTTATTGTAGTAGGCGGATTTTACATAAAGAAGTATCAGGAAACTACAGAGACTGTAGGTGATGTTCAGGAAGTAAAATGGGATGTGTCAAATGGAAAAGGAAATGAGAAAGTAGATATTTCGTTTCAATTACTAAATAATAAAAATAACGAAGTTCGTGGTGTGAATGATCAAATTCGGGCAGTTATTGTAGACGGACAATTAAAACATGTACAACAAATGAAACCTACATTTGCAGGGAATGGATCATATAAGGTTTCTTCCAAAATAGTGAAAGATGAAGGATATACAATATTTTTATATGAAGACAAAAATAAGTCTGTGAAATCATTTGCGAAGAAAGATTTTGGGAGAGAAATAGAGGAGAAAAATAAGAAAAAAGTAAAATTTCCAATCGATAGTGTGCTTACAAAAAAAATAGGGGAGTATGAAGTTTCTTTATTATTTGGTGCCTTGCATCCGAATGAACCAGCGACGTTAACATTTCAATTCCAAGCGAAAAAGGGTGAGAAATTGAAATTACATTCCGAGAGAGGAGAAATAGAGGCACTCTATATCGTGGACGAAACGAGAGAAAACTTTTTATATGCAATACCTGTTGATACAGATGAGCAATTACAATATCGTATTACATTTCCTGTAGAAGGAACGTATAAAATATGGGGAGATTTCTATATAAATGGTAAGAAATATGAAAAAGAATTTATTGTACAAGTTCAAAAACGAAAAAACAGCTAAATGTTTAGCTGTTTTTTCGTTTTCCTATTAATTTTGTTACAGAGAGCATTGTAATTGGTAAAGAATGATTCTTTCTAAATGCTAAATATTTACCGCTCCATGCTGGTTTATATTTTTCTTTAAAATGACGTAGTCCGCTGAAACTATACGTATAACGAACATTATTAAAGATGGCAGCAGCAACTCGTTCAGACCAGAAAGATTGTGTCGATAAACCTACATTTGAAAGTGGTGCCATACCAATATTAAAGGAATGGTATTCATTTTCTTTGGCCCACTGGAATAGGTGAATGAAAATTGCATCCATAATACCGCTAGGTGCATCTGGATAATAGCGCATTAAATCAACAGACAATGATCCGTCTTGATATACCGGCATAAAGGTTGTAAATGCGATGATTTTTCCATCCGCATCAGATAATGTAGCGATAGGTGCTCGACTAATATATCCACGATCAAAATATCCGAGTGAAAAGCCTTTCTCTTTTTTACCGCCGAGCCATGCCTCTGAAACTTTTTTTAACTCTTCATAAAGTTCATCTGAGAATGGTGGCTGGTGAATAGAGAATGTATAGCCTTCTCTTTCAAAACGGTTGAAAGTCGCGCGCATACCGGCGCGTTTTTTTCCTGTTATTGTAAATGTGTTCAAATCAACGACAGCTTCTTCACCAAGCTTAAAGAAGTTATAACCAAAATCATGATATAAACTCATCCATTTACTTTCGATTTGGTAGAATACACAAATGTATCCAAATCGATCAGCCTCAGCTAAAAACTCTTGTAACACAGTACGATAGGAGGAAGGATCCCCAATTGGATCACCTAGCACAACAAGACGTTTTCCCGTTATAGAGAAGAGAAGGAGCGCTTTCCCATCACTACTGAAGAAGAATTGTTTATCTCCTAAAAATCCTAAATGACTAAGTACATTTCCATTATGTTCATCTAAGAAGTTTTGCAATCTTTTATCATTCGCTGGTTGCCCGGGAAATTCACTTCGATAACGGTTGGCAATGAGTGAGCCAATCAGTAAAAAAGTAGGAACGAAAAAGGCAGCTGCTAATGCACTTCGTTTCACTTGTGTAATATTACGAACGACAAAATCAGGTTTAAAGGCTTCTTTTGCACCTGCAAATAAAATACCTAAGTTTTTATATAAATATAAAGTTATAAGTAGGAATATAAAAACTTTTACCATATCAGAAAGTGAGACTTCCATTTTCTCGCGTACAAATCTTTTACGAAGCATATATAATACAGCGAGTACGATTAATAAAATAAACGTTTCTTCAATATCAATTCCTTTTAGCGTATTAAAGATTGCTGCTCCGATTAACGAAATAATCGTCATATAGTAAGAACGTTTTGTTCCATAATATATGCCTCGTGAAAGGATTAGCAGGAGAATACCAAATGTTAGTGATAAGCTAAAAGAAAATTGAATAAGAGGTTTTGGAGCTAAAATATGTAAGGCGTGTGCTCTATTTATACTTGTTGGTAGAATGGTCGATAAAATAACCATTAGTCCAGCAAATACTGTTAAGGCAGCAGATGCCCATGAACCTAATTTTCCTAGAAAATCACGCTGTAAAGTCCATATAACACCAGTTGTTTCTAATGCAGGCGCAATAAAAGGTTTATCTTCAAACTTTTTAATGGCCACGCCTGTCATTTCAAAAGCTGCAAAAATAAGACCAAGGCAGAAAGGTAAAATGTAATAGACGAGGCGATACAATAACATAGCAGGTAGTAATACGCCTGTATCAATGCCATACTGTCCGAGTCCAGTTAAAAAGACAAGATCAAATGAACCGAGGCCACCAGGCACAAGACTCACAACGCCAGCTAAAGCAGCAATTACATACACACCTAAGAACTTTTGAAATTCGATATCGATGCCAAATAATATTAATATGACGTACATAACAATACCCGCAGATACCCACTCGACTAATGAAACTAATGAGTATAAAACAGTTGGGTTTTTCTCTTCTGCTTCTTCTT
Organism: Bacillus sp. HY001; assembly: GCF_007558965.1. Classification (NCBI taxonomy): domain Bacteria; kingdom Bacillati; phylum Bacillota; class Bacilli; order Caryophanales; family Bacillaceae; genus Bacillus; species Bacillus sp. HY001. Next base: position 10,577 of record NZ_VLTE01000237.1, read on the forward strand.
GTCCTTCGGTTTGGTTTGTTTTTCTATTTTTAAGTTTAGAAAAGCCGATATATATAGGGACGAAAAGAGCGAAAAAGATAAGAACAGGCCATAGCCACGGTTTTTCATGCAAAATAAAACTTGTGTCTAATATTCCAATAAGACCGAGGAATGAAAGAATGGCTAATCCGTTAATAAAAGCAGTTGTCATCCAGGCGATACTTTTAATAAGTTTGCCATTTTCTTTTATGTATGGACGATAAAGCATTGTGCGTACACCAGCCCCAACGAGACCACCAAATCCAATAAATCCATTTAAAGTATTAGCAATCCATGAGATACGGAAAATCTTTTGGACTGGTATATCAGCTTTTAAATAACGAAGCATAACATAGTCATAAAAGAACATTGTTGATACGGCAAATGCACCAAGTGTAATTGCTAAAAAGACTCCGCCGGTTGGAATGTTTTTAATTGAATTGATTGCTTCTAAAAAAGAAATGCCTGCTAATTCTTTTTTTGCTTGAAAGAATACAATTGTTAATACAACAAATGGGAAGATAAATTTCCCGATTTGTAAGAAACGTTTCCATGAAAACGACATAAATACAACTCTCCTTGTATAAGAAAACTGAGACAATAATATTATTATGACAAACTTCAAGAAAAATAAAAAGGTAAATTCCTGTATAAGGAAGCTATTTTTTGTAAGGGTTATATTTAAAAGAGTATTTCGTTTGTCAGAAAATTAAGTTAAAATAAATTGAAAGAAGGAAGAGAGGGGAAGTAGATGATTATAATAGGTTATGCGGGATATGAGTTAGAGAAAGCAAAACCAAATACATCAGAAGATTTCTTTAATAGATCTGAAGTGACATATATATTAAATAATAAAGAGAGAACTTTTTCCGTTTTATACGTTCGATATTTTGAAGAAGTTTTACAAGAAATTACTCCTTTTGAAGGAAATCCAGTATGTAAAGTAGAAGAACAAGACATATATTTACGGGATATTGTAGCGATATGTTGTTTACTGAAAGAGAATGAGCTTCGCATGCAAAAACGTTTATATTTAAATAATATAGAAGAATTCCAACAATATTTTGATGAGGGAACAGTGGTGAAAGTACAAGAAATATTGGCTGAATTACATAAAAATAAAAGAGTAGAAATAGCGTGAAATGGCAAAGGAGAGGGAAAAATGTCTAATCTGATGGTTGAAAATCAAACAGAACAAGTTTCTATGTTTTTAGAAGATGTTATTACATTGATAACCAATTATGTAAATTATCATACGTTACCTTCTTTATTAGAAGAAACACCAGCAGGGAACGAGCAATATTATAAAGGGTTATTAGCATCAATGAGACGTCTTCTCGTTTTTTGCGAAGAAGGACATGATGCATGTTTTGTTTTGTTAAATAGCCAGCCATTTCGAAAAACAGCAGCTGAAAAAATTTTATATAAAATTTATCATCAAGTAATTGCAGAGTTTTTCTCACCGAAGAGTGATCATTGGTATGAAAATAGTCGGTCTGCCTATACAGGGAAAAACTCCATCGTTTTTCAACAAACGCCACCAGCGTCTGTAGAGCAAGTGATGAAGAGTTTAGAAGGTAAATTTCAATTGATGCGTGAAGAACTAGAATATTATGAGACGGATTATCAAACAAAGATGTTACACAAATATTAATTGCGAAAAAGAAGCTAAGGGGACTTAGCTTCTTTTCCTTTTGTAAAGTTATATAAGGGATTTCCTTTGAATATATTTATGGGGATAGCATTAAGGAGGTGTAACATGAGTCAGCAAGGTGTATTTACAGATTACTTTCATGAAGTAGAAAGCTGGTGTGAAAGTGTTCTTCACGTATTAGATAGCCGTGCAATGGAAGTGTATGATGTCCATATGCTTGCTTATAAAATTCAAACGTTATTAGATCGTATGAAAGAGCATGAGTATGATACAGATGCAGAGTTTATGTATGAGATAAGTGATGATGTAGAACATATTCAGCATCATTTGCAGGAAGTATTCGTGCAAGGAGAAGAGGAATATGAACTATATGAAAGAGGGGATAGTGAACGAGCTGTTCCAATTGGAGGGCATACACTTCCACCATTACCTTATCCGTATAATGCGTTAGAACCTTATATTTCTAGAGAAATTATGATGTTACACCATGATAAACATCATCGCAGTTACGTGGAAGGATTAAATAAGGCAGAGAAGATGATGGAAGAAGCGAGAAAAACGAATCAATTTGATTTAATTAAGCATTGGGAAAGAGAAGCGGCTTTTCATGGATCAGGTCATTACTTACACACGATATTTTGGAATAACATGAAAAAAGATGGTGGCGGAAGTCCAAGAGGGGCTCTTTCACAACAGATTGAGCAAGATTTTGGAAGTTTTTTACGTTTTCAAAAACATTTCACAGAAGCAGCTTCTAAAGTGGAAGGATCAGGATGGGCGATTCTCGTCTGGGTGCCACGATCTGGAAGATTAGAAATTTTGCAGAGTACACTTCATCAATTATTTACACAATGGGATACGATACCGCTCCTCGTACTAGACGTGTGGGAACATGCGTATTATTTACAATACCAAAATCGAAAAGATGAATATATTAAAAACTGGTGGAATGTTGTAAATTGGCCTGATGTCGAAAAAAGATTTGAAAGTGCGAAACAAATTGAATGGACACCGTATTAGACGCAGATTTTCTGCGTCTTTTTTATTGGAGGGGGCAAGAGATTTCGTTCATATTTTAAAAGGCCAAGCATACACTTGTACAAAAAGTGCCAAAAGGACGTGGGGGGAAATATGAGACGAATTTGTGTAATAATCACGCTTTTTATTATGTACGCAAGCGTTGTGCCAATTCCTACATATGCAAAGATGAACAGTAATGTCAGTGCTCGAAATGCTGTATTAATGGAACAACAGTCAGGTCGTGTATTATACGGGAAAGCAGAGCATGAGTCACAAAAAATTGCTAGTATAACAAAAATTATGACAGCGTTGTTAGCTGCTGAATCAGGAAAAATGAAAGAATTGGTACCAGTTAGTAATGAAGCGGTGAGAGTAGAAGGCTCAGCAATTTATTTAAAACCTGGACAGAAAGTGAAGTTAGAGGATTTAGTATACGGACTCATGCTTAGATCTGGCAATGATGCAGCACAAGTAATTGCTGAAAATGTAGGAGGGAGTATAGAAGGGTTCGTATATTTAATGAATGAAAAGGCGAAACAAATTGGAATGAAAGATACTCACTTTTCAAACCCACATGGTTTGGATGGAGATGGATCCCATTATTCGTCGGCCTATGATATGGCACTTTTAACGAAGTATGCAATGGGGAATGAAACCTTTAAGAAGATTTTTGGGACAAAAACGTATAAATCAGATTCGTGGGATTATCCGTGGAAAAACAAACATAAACTCGTGACGTCTTATTATGAATTTGCGACAGGAGGAAAAACCGGTTTTACGAAGAAAGCGGGACGGACACTTGTTACAACAGCATCAAAAGATGGACTAGATCTAATTGTCGTAACTTTGAGCGCTTCTAGCGATTGGGATGATCATATGAATTTATTTGATAAAGGTTTTGAACGTTTCAAGCAAACGAACGTTGTAGGACAAGGAGCTCTTGCTGAAATAACTGAAAAGAAATATGCCAATCATGTTTATACGAAAAATAGTTTTGCGGTGCCATTAACTGAGCAAGAAAGAAAGGATGTCGTATTAAAAGTTGAACTCGATAAAAGTGCAAAACTTAAGGATGGCGTAAAGGTTGGGAAGACAGAAATTTATGTTGGCAATGAGAAAGTTGGAGAACGGAATTTATTTTATAGTAAACGAAAGTTAGTAGCTACAACGGGAATGTACTGGAATAATGTGAAAGAAATTTTTTCTCATATGATAGGTGTTGGGAGCGATGGTTAATCTCGTATGGGTAGCGATGGCAGTCATAGGGATTGTATATGCCATGATAAATGGAACGATGGAAGCAATAAATAAAGCTGTATTTGACGGAGCAAAAGACGCAGTAACAATTTGTATAGGACTCATTAGTGTTTTAGTATTTTGGCTTGGTTTAATGAAAATTGCAGAGGAAGCAGGGTTGTTAAAAAAGTTAGTGTCACTTTTTATGCCGATCGTAAAAAGATTATTTCCAGAAATACCGAAAGATCATCCGTCAATGGGATTTATTTTATCGAATATGATGGCAAACTTTTTTGGATTAGGGAATGCAGCGACCCCTCTTGGTATTAAAGCAATGGAACAATTGAAAGAATTAAATGGAGGGAAGGATTCGGCGAGCCGTTCTATGGTAACGTTTCTCGCGTTAAATACATCAGCGATTACTTTAATTCCTACTACTGTCATTTCGATTCGAATGACGTATGAATCAGCGAATCCTACTGAAATTGTAGGGGTAACATTCATTGCACAAGTACTCTCTATGATCGGAGCGATTTGGATTGACCGCTATTTTTACCGAAGAAGGAGTAGGAAGGGGCGGAAGAAATGAGTATTGTCAATACGATATCATTATGGGTAATCCCTTGTGTAATTGGTTTTATCCTTTTATATGGCACGATAAAGAAAGTGCCAACCTATGAATCATTCGTTGAGGGAGGAAAAGAAGGAATTCAAATTGCAATCTCCATTTTACCATTTATGGTTGGGATGCTTGTATCTATTTCAATATTTCGAGCTTCAGGTGCATTAGATGCAATGATATCAGTAATGAAGCCGATGTTAGATTTAATTCATGTCCCAGCAGAAATTGTTCCACTAGCACTTATACGCCCTATTTCAGGCTCTGCTGGTTTAAGTATTACGACCGATTTAATTGCCACTTATGGGCCAGACTCGTTTATTGGAAGATTGGCTTCTACGATGCAAGGAAGTACAGATACGACTTTTTATATTTTAACAGTATACTTCGGAGCTGTTGGAATTAGAAAAATGGGAGATGCATTGAAAGTAGGACTTTTTGCCGATTTAATCGGAATTATATGTTCAATTGTGTTTGTTTCTTTAATGTTTAAGTAAGGCTATTCATTTTTTATGCTATTTCGCTTATAATACGTATACGACCACTATTAAGGTGTTGCTTAATAGTGGTTTTTTTATGCTGTATTTTTGACAAAATGATGAACTTTTATTGTGAGCAATATGAAGAATATGGACAATAATAAAAGGTAAAAACATGATTTGCCCTTTATATGTTTATTATCATCGCTATGTTGTTTAAGTAAGATGAAGCGAAAAGCCGTCAAGTGTATGCGGTTGCCAAGTCTTTCTAATGTAAGGTAAGATAAATTCGAGGTGAAAAAAAGAAATGGAACGATTACAAAAAGTGATTGCGCAAGCAGGTATTGCATCGAGAAGAAAGGCTGAGGAATTAATTCAGCAAGGAAAAGTGAAGGTAAATGGAAAAATAGTGAAGGAGTTAGGAACGAAAGTCACTCCTCAAGATAAAGTAGAAGTAAATAACATTCCTCTTGAAAAAGAAGAACCTGTTTATTTTTTACTATATAAACCAACTGGCGTAATTTCAAGTGTATCAGATGATAAAGGAAGAAGTGTTGTAACAGACTTTTTCCCTGAAATTAGACAACGTTTATTCCCAATCGGCCGCTTAGATTATGATACGTCTGGCGTATTATTAATGACAAATGATGGGGAATTTGCAAATGTATTAATGCATCCGAGATATAAAGTTGAAAAAACGTATGTTGCAAAAATTAAAGGGCCATTAACAGGTGAGAAAATTCGCATGTTAGAACGAGGTGTTGCATTAGAAGATGGGAAAACAGCACCAGCACAAGTGAAAATTATTTCTTGGGACAAGCGTAAAGAGACTGCGATTGTACAATTAACGATTCATGAAGGACGTAATCGTCAAGTACGCCGCATGTTTGAAGCGCTAGATTGTAAAGTAGTGAAACTAAAGCGTGAACGCTACGCCTTTTTAGAAGTGGGTAGCTTGCGCCCTGGTGATGCGAGAGAATTGTCACCACATGAGGTGAAACAATTACGTGCATTAGCTTCTACAAAGCCGCGCTAATCGATAGTGTGAAACTTTCACCAGTGGAATGTTCCGCTGGTGATTTATTAAAACATACATATATTCATCACTCGTCGAAGAGAGGGGAGACAATATGAAGAAAAATCGCTTATTATTTCGCGTTATTATTCTGATCATTTTAAGCGGTGCTGTAGGATTTACCCTTTATCAAGGGTTCTTTGCTGATAAGGAGAAAATGCAAATCGGAAAAGAAGCACCTAACTTTGTTGTGACAGATTTAGAAGGAAAGAAAATTGAACTAAAAGATTTAAAGGGAAAAGGTGTGTTTTTAAACTTTTGGGGCACTTGGTGTAAACCGTGTGAAAAAGAAATGCCTTATATGAATGAATTATATCCAAAATATAAAGAAAAAGGCGTTGAAATCATCGCGTTAGATGCAGATGAAACAGATATTGCTGTTAAGAACTTTGTGAGCCAATATGGTTTGAAATTCCCGGTTGCCATTGACAAAGGACAAAAAATTATAGGGACATATGGAGTAGGACCATTACCAACAAGCTTTTTGATTGATAAAGAAGGAAAAGTAGTGGAGCAAATTATAGGTGAACAAACGAAAGAACAATTAGAAGGATATTTAAAGAAAATTACTCCGTAATAAAGAAAGCCTTTACATACGAGGTGCATTCATATAGTGCCTCTGGTTTAAAAATTCTGAGTATTGCGGTAACTCAAGGTTAGAATATACAATAGTACATATAGATACAAGGGCGGTGAGAGTGTTGAAAGAAATTAAGTGTGAATGTGGACATGTTAATCCGATAGGAACTGTTTTTTGTGAAGCGTGTGGGAAACCATTTGAAAGCAATGAGAATATAAAACTATTGGATATGCGCTATGAGGGGAGTGCTCGGAGATCTCTCACGCAAACAAAAACAATAGTCGATAAAATTTGGAGCTTTTTCTCTTCTGTAAAAGTGGGGGTATGGCTCATTGTAATCACTTTAGCTGCATCAGCGATAGGAACTATTTTTCCACAAGAAATGTACATAACTCCAGGGATTGCACCAGCTGAATATTATAAGCAAGAATACGGATTTTTAGGGCAATTATACTATCAATTAGGATTTAATAATTTATACGGTTCATGGTGGTATATGATTTTAATTGCTTCAATTGGTATTTCACTTGTGATATGCAGTTTAGATCGTGTTATTCCGCTTTATAAAGCCTTAAAGAAGCAAGGGGTGAAAAGACACCCTAGCTTTTTAAAGAGACAAAGATTATACGGCACTGGTACACCGCAAGATGGTGATTTGGAAAAAATCCAAATGAATTTAAAGAAAACGAACTATAACGTGAAAGTGGAAGACGGTAACATTTTAGCTGAAAAAGGACGGTTTTCACGCTGGGGTCCATATGTGAATCATATCGGTCTCATTATATTTTTATTCGGTGCAATGCTCCGTTTTTTACCGAGTATGTACGTAGATGAAGCGCTTTGGTTACGTGATGGTGAAACGAAAGAAATACCTGGAACGGATGGGCAATACTACTTAAAAAACGAGAAGTTTATAAAGGAAGTTTATGATAAAAGTAAGGACAAGGAAGTTTTTGATGAAGCGATTGATCGTGTAGGCGATAAGATGATTGCAAAAAACTTCCAAACGAATGCTGTATTGTATAAAGTGGTCGGCGAAAATATAGCAGGACAAAAACCAAAATTAGAAAAAGTAAAAGAAGCGGAAATTCGAGTAAATGAGCCAATGAAATTTGATCAATTTGCTGTTTATCAAGTGGATTACAAAGAAAGTGAATTTAAAAGTATGTCCTTTAACTTGCAAAACAAAGAAAATAATCAAAAGTGGGGACCGATTAAAGTTGATTTAACGAATCCTACAGAAAAATATGATTTAGGAAACGGTTATTCTTTAGAACTATTAAGCTATTTCCCTGATTTTTATTTTGATGAGAGTGGAAGACCAAATACAAAAACGAAATTACCAAACAACCCTGCATTTGTGTTTAAAATGTTTACGCCTGAAACACCAGATGGTGAAGTGAGTTTTGTTGGTATTCAGCAAAATATAGAACCTGATGGAAATAATAAATATAAAATGTCGTTTGCAGGTGTGGAAATGCAAAATGCAACAGCACTTACTGTAAGGAAAGATTTAACGCTTTGGATTCTCGGTATTGGAGGATTTATATTTATGGTTGGTGTCATTCAAGGGATGTATTGGAATCATCGCCGTATTTGGATACAACGCGTTAATGATGAATGGTGGATTGCAGGACATACGAATAAAAATTGGTTCGGTTTAAAGAAAGATATTGAAAGAGTACTAGAAGGTACAACAATTCCGCAGCCAAGCGATAAAGTAGTGGATAAAAAAATTAGTTAAGGTGGGGAAACGATATGGTGCAAATAAGTAGTAACTTTCTCTTTACCGCATTTATTTTATATTTAATTGCAACTTTATTTTTCGGAGGAGCAATTAAAGAAAAAGGTCATAAATGGGCAAATATAGGAATAACGATTACAATCTTAGGGTTTATTGCACAAACAGTATATTTTGTTACGAGATGGATTGCATCAGGACATGCACCGGTTAGTAACTTTTTTGAATTCGGTACATTTTTCGGTATGATGCTTGTCGGAGCATTTATTGTCATGTATTTTATGTATCGCGTAAGCATAATCGGACTCTTTGCATTACCAGTTGCACTTTTATTAATTGCCTATGCAAGTATGTTTCCGAGGGAAATATCTCCGCTTATTCCTTCTTTAAAAAGTAATTGGTTACATATTCACGTAACGACTGCAGCAGCAGGACAAGCAATTTTAGCAATTAGTTTTATTACGGGCGTTATGTATTTATTGAAGAATGTAGATCAATCAACGAGAAGTAAACGAACATTTTGGTTAGAAGCGGTCGTGTTCACACTTGTTTGTACAGTTGGATTTATTGGAGTAACAACAGTATTTTCTAGTATGAAATATGAAGCGAAGTTTCAATGGGTTGATAAAAATGAACAACAAGTGGAAATGAAGTACAACCTTCCGGCTTTAGTGGGACCACACGAAGGAAAGTTATTGACAGAAAATAAATTCGAGCCGACAGTTGAAGTTCCAGCGATTGTAAATGCGAAAAAATTAAATACTGTAATTTGGTCTGTGTTAATAGGAACTTTACTTTATATCGTATTAAGACTTGTTTTACGGAAACGAGTATCAGCGGCGCTTCAGCCGTTAGTGAAAAATACGAATAGTGATTTGTTAGATGAAATTGGATATCGATCTATTGCAATTGGATTCCCAGTTTTCACATTAGGTGCATTAATTTTCGCCATGATTTGGGCTCAAATAGCGTGGACACGTTTTTGGGGCTGGGATCCAAAAGAAGTTTGGGCGCTTATTACTTGGCTCTTTTATGCGGCGGTATTACATTTACGTTTATCAAAAGGGTGGCATGGAGAGAAGTCAGCGTGGTTAGCGGTAATTGGTTTTGCAATCATTATGTTTAACTTTATTGTAGTAAACTTAATTATCGCGGGTTTACATTCATACGCATAGAGAAATAAAATAGGAGAGTGAATGTCACTTTCCTATTTTATTTTTGTCAACTTTTCTTCTTTTTTGAGAAAAACATGACAAAGTAGCGGTTGATTTTGTAAAATGATGTCGAGGACATTATATACTGTTCAAAAAAAATACATAGTTTTGGAAAAAAATTGAACAAACTTTATTATTCTTGTGAAGCATAATATGGAAAGTGAAACATTTAGAAGATTGCTTAAATAAACGAGAATAGCGCAACATACTAGTGTAGAAGGGTAGGTGTAAACCGTTGTAGTAAAAATACGCAACGGGTAGAAATGGAAAATGAATCAAGAATTTTAATCGTAGACGATGAGGATCGTATTCGTCGTTTGTTGAAAATGTATTTAGAAAGAGAACAATACACAATTGAAGAAGCAGACAATGGCGATACAGCTTTAGAAATGGCGTTACAAAATGATTACGATTTGATCCTATTAGATCTTATGATGCCTGGTAAAGATGGTATTGAAGTGTGTAAAGGGGTTCGTGAGAAGAAAGCGACGCCAATTATTATGCTGACAGCAAAGGGTGAAGAGGTAAATCGAGTACAAGGGTTTGAGGTAGGAACTGATGATTATATTGTGAAACCATTTAGCCCACGTGAAGTAGTGCTTCGTGTGAAAGCGGTCTTACGCCGTTCTGTACCAACAACATTCTTTACACAAGATACAACGACAAAAGATGTTACTGTGTTCCCTCATTTAACAATTGATAATGATGCACACCGTGTTACAGCAGATGGTAATGAAGTGAACTTAACACCGAAAGAGTATGAATTACTATTATTCTTAGCGAAAGCGCCTGATAAAGTATTTGATCGTGAGCAATTGCTAAAAGAAGTATGGCAATATGAATTCTTCGGAGATTTACGTACAGTTGATACGCATGTAAAGCGTTTACGTGAGAAGTTAAGCAAAAAATCACCAGATGCTGCAAAGATGATTGTTACCGTTTGGGGCGTAGGTTACAAGTTTGAGGTTGTGAACGACTGATGCTTTGGAGAAGTGTAGTAGGGAAGTTATGGATGACCATATTACTTCTCGTTTCGTTTGTGCTTGGATTTGTTGCGATTTTACTTTCACAGTTTTTTAGAACATATTATGTTGATATGAGTGAAGCTAGGCTTCAAAAGGTTGCAACAAGTGTTTCAGAGTTAATTGAAGAAGGCGCCGATGTAAAAACGATTGAGAATATCGCGTACAAATTCTCTGATCCTCTTTCAAGGATTATTATTGTAGAAGATGGTAAAGAAATCTCTTCTTCGCCGAAACAAGAAGGGTTAGTTACTCTTACAATGGATGATTTGAAAGAAGATAAAGAATTAGCGGCTGTTTTTACAGACAAAAAAGAAATTAAGAATAACATTAGAAAAGCCTCTAATAGTAGAAAGAATAAAAACACTGAAAATGATATTATGATTGTCGGAAAACCAGTGCAGTCGAAAAATCAAAGTGCAGTGTTCGTATACGAATCTTTAAAAGTTCCGATACAAGGTATGGAGAGAACGACTGATTTTATATTCTTATCAGCAGGGATTGCGATTATATTAACAACTTTCTTTGCATTCTTCTTATCTACTCGAATTACAGCACCACTCCGTAAAATGCGTGAGGTTGCTTTTGAGGTGGCGCGTGGGAAGTTTGATGCGAAAGCTCCTATGGTATCCCAGGACGAGATTGGTGAGCTTGCAACAGCCTTAAATCAAATGGGAAAACAGTTGAAGTTTAATATGAATGCTCTGCAGCAAGAAAAAGAACAGTTAGCTAGTATTTTAAGTAGTATGGCAGATGGGGTTATTACGTTAAATCAAGAAGGTGAAGTCGTTGTAATCAATCCACCGGCTGAACATTTCTTACAAGTTTGGCAAGAAGAAAAAGAAATAGAGCTAAGTAAAAAGCTACCTTCTGAACTTGTTGAACTATTCCATCTCGTTGTAGAAAGTGAACAACAACAAGTAGTTGAAATTAACTTACAAAAAGGGAACTATGTAGTTCTTATGACGCCGCTTTACAACCAAACGAAAATTCGCGGGGCGGTAGCTGTATTGCGTGATATGACGGAAGAACGTCGTCTTGAGAAAATGCGTCAAGACTTTATTGCGAACGTATCACATGAACTCCGTACACCGATGGTAATGCTTCAAGGATATAGTGAAGCGATTTTAGATGATATTGTGCAAACGAAAGAAGAAATTAATGAGTTTGTTCAAATCATTTATGATGAATCCGTTCGTTTAGGTAAACTTGTAAATGAATTATTAGACTTAGCGCGTATGGAAAGTGGTAATGTAGAGTTACATATAGGTGAAGTTGATATTCATCCTTTCGTTGAAAAAATAGGCCGTAAATTCCAAGGAATTGCAAAGGATAAAGAAGTCGCATTAACGGTTGATTTCCAAAATCCAATTGAGCAATACCCGTTTGATGCAGATCGTATGGAACAAGTATTGACGAATTTAATTGATAACGCAATTCGTCATACGAATGCAGGTGGACATGTAACGCTTGTAATTGATATGAAAAATAATGGTCTTATTTTTGAAGTACAAGATTCGGGTGCTGGCATTCCAGAAGAAGATATTCCATTTTTATTCGATCGTTTCTACAAAGCTGATAAAGCAAGAACACGTGGGAAAAAAGTTGGAACCGGACTCGGGCTTGCGATTGCAAAAAATATTGTACAAGGCCATGATGGCAAAATTGCTGTTTCAAGTGTTGTTGGAGAGGGAACTACATTCTCTGTATATTTACCCAATCGTATAATTTAGATATACGTTTTAAAAGTTGATAATGAATAAAGTTCTACTGTTTTTTATTTTTTTGTAAAATCAATTAAATAAATAATAGTAGAACTTTTTTCTATCTTAGTCGAATGAAGAATAATAAGAGGGGTGTCGTGAAGCGATGAAATTATACACGAAAACAGGAGATAAAGGGACAACAAGTGTAATAGGCGGCAGAGTGGATAAAGATAATATCAGAGTTGAAGCATATGGCACGATAGATGAGGCGAATTCTCATATTGGATATGCAATGACGAAGCTACAAGGCGGGTCTTTCGGAGAAATTTACAATGAACTTGAAAATATTCAACATGAACTATTTGATTGTGGGGGAGATTTGGCGGTAGTAGAGAGGAAAATTCCTTATAAAGTAACGATTGAAATGGTCGAAAGCTTAGAAAGAAGGATTGATTCGTATATAGAAGAAGCCCCGCCGTTAGAGCGCTTTATTTTACCAGGTGGAAGCGAAGCGGCAGCTGCTATTCATATGGCACGTACAGTTGTAAGGCGAGCAGAACGCTGTATAGTATCCTTGCAAAAAGAAGGGGAAATAAATGAAGTTGTTCTAAAGTATGTAAATAGATTATCTGATTATTTGTTTGCGGTAGCTAGAATAGTAAACGCTCGATTACAAGTAAAAGATGTGGAGTATAATCGCAGTGCAATCGTTTTTCGTGATAAAAAAGAGAAGGAAGTGGAGTGATTCACTTTCTTTTTTTGTATACTTTTTTCTGTAATATACCAAAATAGAGAAGGTATGGTGTTAATTAGAAAACGGAGGATGTATATGAAAGTGTTAAAATGTGGTGTCATGTTATTGATAGTACTGTTTTTATCTCAATTACATGTGTACGCAGAGGGAAATCAATGGACATGGCCTGTTGAAGGGCAGATAAGTGATTATTTTGGGACAAGGCACGGAAAACACTACGGTATAGATATAGCGGCACCGATTGGCGCGCCTGTGGCAGCTATTCAAGATGGTAAGGTAACAAAGTCTTATTATTCAAGTAGTTATGGAAACGTTGTATTTATTAAACATGGAGAATATGAGGCCGTGTATGCACATTTAAATAAGAGATATGTAGTTCAAGGGGATTATATTTCAAAAGGAGAAATAATTGGAGAAGTAGGAAATACAGGAGAATCGAGAGGTGCACACTTACATTTAGAAGTTCATCAAGGGAGATGGACGATGGCGAAAAAGAATGCGATGAATCCATTGCTTGTTTTACATGAACAGAGAAATGAAGTCGTTTCCTCATCCTTATATGTCGTCCAAAAAGGGGACACTTTAGTTAGTATTGCACGGAAATTTAGTATGTCAGTTAAGGAAGTTAAAGAAAAAAATGGACTGCAGCAAGATCGGATTTATCCAAATCAACAATTATACGTAAAGTAAAGAAGAGCTAGTTTAACTAGCTCTTCTTTTACCAAAAAATAAAGACACATATAAATCCAGAAATAGCTAAGTAGCTATATAAGTAAAATACTTTTGTTCTTGTTTTTTCGTTTGTCCGAAACAGTACAATTGTTGGTTCAATTAAACCGATTGTCAAACAAAGTAGACCAAGAAGCATACAACCGATTGAAATGGAGTACAGGGCAATTTGTGGTGCTTGAAATGGAATCATCCATTTTAATAAAAATGCAATAAGTGCAGTGTAGCAAATGCTGCCGATGTATTTATTCAACGGTGCATTAGAACGGAACCCTGGAAGTTTTTTTAAGAAAGAGCGGGAAACAACTTCAGTTTGTAAAGATGTATGCTCTTCAATTATTTTTTGAGCTTCTTTTCCTTTTTGGAAAAGGGATAATATCCAGTTTCGCTCCCCTTGAAAAATAAATTGTGAAGTTGTCAAGTAGTGATCAATCTTCACTTTATTCCAACTCTTCCACGGATGACGCTCACACAATTTTAATTTACTCTCTGTTTTTTTATCATACTGATAAATACTGATGCCATCTTCATCGAAAGCAGCATAGTATGTCTCGCTTGAGAATGTGCCTAAATCAATTGGACAGTGGAAAAGTAATTCTTTTTTTAAGTAAAAGTATTCTTTTCTTAAGTTTTTTTTCATTGCTTCTCGAATAGAGTGTCTCTTTTCTTTCTTCATGACATTTCCTCCATAATCCAGAAAATGTTCTTATCTTAACAATTCAACATCTTATCACTTTTAACTATATATGACTAGTGGATTCATAGGAGAAATGCCTAATACTAAAAAATATGGGGTGTATTGTAAAGTATAGTGATTGGTTTCAATTATATAAAATTAACAACTTATTTTTAATAAGTTACACTTTTTTTGTTCACAACACGATCATGTTGTTGTATAATGAAGTGGAAAATAGAATATCGGTCTATCTTCGGGGCAGGGTGAAAATCCCGACCGGCGGTGATGAACTATATGTGATTTTGTTCTAAGCCCGCGAGCCGTTAAGGCAGGATTTGGTGTGATTCCAAAGCCGACAGTATAGTCTGGATGGGAGAAGATGGAGGTTCAAGCGTTCAAAAAAGATATGGATTTGAACGTCTGTTTGATGTGCCTTAAATTCTCCCTTTGTGTAAAACACAAAGGGTTTTTTCGTTCTATGAAAAAGTAGGCATAGCAGAACCTTTCCACTTTCCATGAGAAGATCGATGGAAAAGGAGAGAGAAAGATGAAACAAAAAAACAGTGTAGTGCAGATGGTGAGTGTAGCGATGCTAAGTAGTATTGCATATTTACTGATGATGTTGGATTTCCCGTTTCCAGGGCTTCCGCCATTTTTAAAAATTGATTTTAGTGATGTACCAGCTTTAATTGCTGCGATTATTTTTGGACCAGTTGCAGGGATAATTGTAGAGGCGATAAAGAATATTTTACATTACGGGATTCAAGGGAGTTTAACGGGAGTACCAGTTGGAGAAATTGCCAACTTTATTGCAGGATGTTTATTTATTGGACCGGCAGCTTTCTTATTTAGAAAGTATCGTACTGTTAAGAGTTTAACGACAGGATTAATGCTAGGGACAATTACAATGGCGCTCATCATGAGTGTATTAAATTACATCATTATATTCCCAGCTTACACTTGGTTTTTAAATTCACCAGCTATGTCTAGCGAGGCTATAAAAACAACGGTTGTAACGGCAATCTTACCATTTAATTTGATTAAAGGAATTGTTGTGACAATTGTATTTGTAGCGTTATTCTCACGCCTGAAAGTATGGGTGTTTGCAAAAATGAAAAATGCATAAAATATAAAATAAAACCATTAGTAGTATGGAACTACTAATGGTTTTTTATTAAATAGAATGAAAATAGAAAACAAAAAATATCCCTCATATTAATGAGGGATATTTTTTGAAGTTAATAAAAAACTATTCGAATTTTAAAGAGTCGCCGTCGAATGATTCGTCAGCAACTTTAATTGAGTCAGTTGGACAACCTTCGAATGCATCCATCATATCTTCAATTAATACATCTGGAATTTCAACGATACCTTGGTTATCGTCTAACGTTACAAATGCAATACCTTCATCATCATAATCATAAATGTCTGGTGCAGCAGCGCCGCAAGCACCACATGCGATACAAGTATCTTTATCAACGATTGTATATTTTGCCATCTTTTTTCCCTCCTGATAATATGTATGTGAAAAGCTCGCCATAAAAATTATAACCTTATTGTAAAACGGTTTTTAAAACTTTTCAACATAAAATTATAATGATAATCCTTATCAATTAGAGTGTCAACTAATTTTTGCATTATGTCACAAGATTTTCAAAATACGTAAATGTTATTTCGTTTGGTACAATATACTATATACAAGTACATAGTGCCGATATGATAAGTTTAATCGTGCAATCATATTAAAAAGTAACTAAGTTAGATTGAAAGGTGGAAGCGGTAATGCAACTACAATATACTGTATTGTATTGTTTAAAACAATTGAATGGTGAAAGGACCGTTTCTTCTATTTATTATTTATTAAAAGGAAAACGATCTTCACAAACGTTACAAGATGGAAATATGTTCCGAATTTCTTTTTTGTTTGGAATATATAAATCGTTAAATAGAACAGATTATGATCGTGAAGTTGCAAAGTTGTTGCAAGCAGATTTGATTCAAGAAATACATGAAAATACATATTTGTTAACATCTAAAGGTAAAGTGCAGTTACAAACATGGGAGGAAGTGTATGCTTTTCCCGCGCATTTACATGGTTTGCACTATGGAGAATTAGGTGAAACATTTTGGAAAAGAGTATCATTAATTATTCAAACTATATCTAATTTACAACAGAATAATACAAAGTTTATTCCTATTCAACAAGATACAGAAATAACGGTGTGGGTGAAACGCTTTTTAACAGGTATACCGTATAGGAGAAGTGAATTGGCTAAAAGATTATGGAAAGAAATACATAATCTTTTAGGAAAAGGTGATGTGGTAGAAGCGACAATTGTAACATATCGATTAACAGGATATGAACGTATCGGTTGTACATTGCAGCAATTAGCGGAAATTACGAAACAAGATATATTTCGGGTGTATTTTTTATTTTGGGGTACAATTCACTTCTTTATACAAGAAGTTCGCGATAAAGAAAATGAATTTCCGCTGTTAGCGGAAATTATATCTTACCCAAATGAGAGAGCTGAATTATTTAGTTTATCAACGAAAAAAACATATAATTTTTGGAGACAAGGACGTTCTTTAGAAGAAATAGCGACAATTAGAAATTTAAAGGTTGCAACGATAGAAGATCATTTTGTTGAAATTGCGTTGCGGGAAAAAGAGTTTTCAATCGAGATGTTTATGGAAAAAGATAAAATAGATAAAGTAACAAAAGTAATTGAAGCATTACAAACACGTAAGTTGCGTGAGTTGAAACAAGCGGTTGGAGAGGGGATTTCTTATTTTGAGGTCCGTCTTGTATTGGCGCGGATGGAGGGTATAAATGAAGCTTGAGGAATATTTATATAGATGGTTTGGATATTCTGAATTTCGACCAGGGCAAAAAGGGGTAATTACAGATTTATTAGAAGGAAAAGATGTTATAGCAATGCTCCCGACTGGAAGAGGGAAGTCTATGTGCTATCAACTTCCAGGGCTAATGCAAGAAGGAACAGTACTGGTTGTATCACCATTATTATCTTTGATGGAGGATCAGGTTACACAATTAAAATATGTTGTGAAAAACCGAGTAATAGCATTTAATAGTTTTCGGACATTACATGAAAAAAGAGAAGCGATGAAAAAATTAGCTTCATATAAATTTATTTTTGTATCACCAGAGATGTTGCAGTCGGAAGTGTTAATAAGAGAATTGAAGAAAGTTCATATTTCATTATTTGTTGTGGATGAGGCTCATTGTATTTCACAATGGGGTTATGATTTTAGACCGGATTATAAAAAACTAAATGTAGTCATTGAGAATATCGGGTCTCCTACGGTGCTAGCATTAACGGCAACAGCGACGAAAGATGTGCTACGAGATATAGCGGAGAGTTTAGATTTGAAGAAAGTGACGCAGCATGTATACTCTATTGATCGTCCAAATATTGCAATGGAAGTACAATTTGTGGAGACGATAGAGGAGAAGAAAGAAGCGCTTTTGGATCAGGTGATGTATTTACAAGGGACAGGAATTGTATATTGTTCAAGTAGAGCGTGGACAGAACGTTTAACGGAATATTTAAGAGGAAAAGGCGTGACTGGTGTCGCTTTTTATCATGGTGGTATGGAACATGAAGAGCGTATGTTAATTCAACAACAGTTTATGAATGACCAGTTGCAGCTTGTAATATGTACAAGTGCTTTTGGTATGGGAGTAAATAAGTCGAATACGAGCTATATTATTCATTTCCATTATCCGACTAATATAGCTTCCTATTTACAAGAAATCGGAAGAGCTGGAAGAGATGGTGAACCGAGTATAGCTATCTTACTATGTAGTCCGTTAGATCACGATTTGCCAATTTCAATAATTGAAGATGAATTGCCAAGTCAGTCGCAAATACAATTTTTATTTTCTTTACTACAAGAAAGAATGTTTCAAACGAAAGAATTACCAATAGAAGAGGTAGAAGAAATTTGTTATAATGCAGCAAGATTTAATGAACAATATTGGCGTTTCATCCGCTATCATCTTGAGAAACTTGGAATCATACAACAGCGAAAATTAAAATTAAAGAGCTTGTCAGATGAAATTATGAACAGATTAATAGCTGAAGTAGAAATAAGGCTGCGTAATAAATATAGTGAGCTAGAAAACATGAAATCATGGATGCAAGTGAAAGGATGTAGACGTGAATATTTGCTGCAACAGTTCGGTTATAGAAAAGAGAACGAGTTAAAAAATTGCTGTGACTATTGTGGTATTACAAAAACAGATTATAAAAAAAGACAAGCGCAACAATCGGATTTCGACTATAATTGGGAAACAGAGTTACAAAAGCTTTTCGGTCTAGAAAAGATGGGGGAATGATGAACATTCAAAGGCATAATATTGAAGATATGAGTCCGAAAGAAATAAGGCTGAACCTGTATATCACACAGTTCATTATTATCGGTATCGGTTGTTTACTAGCATATATATTATTCCGAGATATAAAATCGGTGTATAGTCTGTGGAAATGGGAACCGGTGTCTATACTTATAATAGGTGGCTTATTAGCGATTGGTATTGTGTTATTAGATTATGTTGCAATGCGAGTATTTCCAGAGTCTTGGTTTGATGATGGTGGTATTAACGATAGAATGTTTCAAGGAATGTCAGTTATGCATCTACTCGTTATTACGTTCATTATCGGTTTTGCAGAAGAATTTCTATTTAGAGGTGTAGTGCAGACTCACTTTGGAATTGTAATAGCGAGTTTAGTATTTGCAGTATTACATATTCGGTATATAAAAAAGCCATTTTTGTTTTGTTTCGTCTGTTTCATTAGTTTTGTCTTTGGTTATGTATTTGAATGGACAGGAAATTTGTTTATAACAATCTTTGCACACTTTCTTGTTGATTTTATAATGGGACTCCAATTAAGAAAATAAATGGAAGGTGGTGGTGAACAACATGAGAAAACGAATTCCTGATTTTGAAGAGGAATTAGAAGTTGAGCGAGTGGAAGAAAAAGAAAGTTTACCGCCGCGTAGTGAAATTCATAGAAATAAAGAGAAAAAAGAAAAGTTTAAAATGAATCATATTTTCGTCCGAGTTTTAACATTTCTATTCATATTACTACCAATTAGTATCTTATGGTATACAGATAAATATATTCAGGTGAAAAGTGATGGTAATAACGCTGGGAAAAGTGCGTTTGAGGTCATTTTCTTTGATTCAGCTAAATCTGAATCCGGGGCACCATCTGAGAAAGTAGTAACGCATACGGTGAAAGAGGGAGAAACTTTAGAAAGTATAGCGAAGCAATATTTTTCAGATGAAACTGGGATCGAAGTGATTAAAAAGTATAATGATTTACAAGAAGATGAAGTGAATATAGGTCAAGAATTAAAAATTCCGATAAAAGATAATTCCGCAAAGCAGGATAGCTAGTAACATACCTACTATATAAATTGAGGATTCTCTTTATGAGGAGGGGAGTAAAAAATATATGATATGGATTATCTTATTAAGTACTCTCATATGTATTGGTATTATATTTCTTCTTGTAATGTATACAGAAGCGATGCGTAATACTGTGTTAGAACATACTTTAATATTTGAAGAATTTCCGGAAAGTTTTCAAGAAGTAAAGGTGTTTTTTATTTCTGATATTCATAGAAGGGTCATTTCAAGTTCGTTAATTGAACAAGTAAAAGGAAAAGTAGACCTTGTAATTATTGGTGGTGATTTAGCGGAAAGAGGCGTCCCTTTATCAAAAATCTCCGCAAATATACAAAAGTTAAGAGCGATAGCTCCTGTATATTTTGTATGGGGAAATAATGATTATGAGATTGAATATCATGAATTAGATGCTTTGTTATTAGAAAATAATGTGAAAGTTTTAGATAATACAAGAGTTGTATTTGAGTCTGAACGAGGAGAAAAAATTTGTTTACTTGGTGTAGATGATGTTGGTTTAAAACGTGATCGTTTAGATTTGGCTTTGGCTGATTGCAAAGAAGATGGTTTTCGCATATTAATTAGCCATAACCCTGATATAATAAATAAAATGTCTGGAGAAGAACAAATTTCACTTGTTTTAAGTGGACATACACATGGGGGACAGATTCGATTATTCCCATCTAAAAAACATTTAAAAGGTGGCGTATATAAGCATTCAAATATGACTCTTTTTGTTAGTAATGGGTATGGAACAACGTTGATTCCACTTCGCTTCCGAGCACCTGCTCAAACACATATTATTACGTTATGCGGAGGGAAATGATGCCAACTCTAAACGGGAAATATAACATAAAAGCTGTTTCGAATATAATTGGAATTCAGCCGAGTACGCTTCGTGCATGGGAGAGACGATATCAAATTATTGCCCCAAAGCGGAATCATGCGGGACATCGATTATATACAGAAGAGCATATTGAAGTTTTGAAATGGTTAATGGACAAGGTTTCTTCCGGCATGATGATTGGACAAGCAGTTCAATTATTAGAAGGGAATCGTTTGCAGCGTAGTGTTCAAAAAGAAATACATTTCGATAGAGAAGTTGTTTTAGTGGACGACTTACTACAAGCTTTGTTAAAATTTGATGAAATTACAACTTCTGCATTGTTAAACGAGGCTTTTAGTATTTATGCAACAGAAAAAGTTATAGCAAGTATTGTTCTTCAAGTGTCAAATAAATTGTTAACGTTAAAAAATAATAATGAAGTTACATTGATGCAATTTCAATATGTCGTATCATTTTTACAAACTCGACTAGGAATGGTGTATCATAATGCATCATCATTTTCTTCTATACACAAAGTTGTCGTGTTAGAAAATAATATGTTGAAAGGGTTTGTTTTCTCAACGTATTTACGCTTAAAGGGATATGAGGTGATATATATTAGGTCAAGCTTAGTGGAAGATGGTATTTTGTTAGCTGCTGAGCAAATACAACCTACATATGTAGTAGTCTCTTTTGCTGACGGACGAGAACTTAAGAACGTGATGGACGACATGAATTTGTTGCAAGAAAAAAATGAGAACCTTTCGGTTGGGTTTATAGGAGAAATAAGTGCTCAAGATCAGTTGAACATTCAAACACGCCTAATTGGTGATACGAAAGAAGAATGGGATGATTGGTTAAAAATGTTAGAATAGTTGTTCGAAAAGAACCATCTATTTTCTATTTCATATAATAAAAATTATATTCATTGGTTACGTAGGGAGGGTATGAGATGAGGCTGGAACGATTAAATTACAATAAGATAAAAATTTTCTTAACATTTGATGATTTATCTGAACGAGGATTAACGAAAGAAGATTTGTGGAGAAATGCACCGAAAGTACAGCAATTATTTCGTGATATGATGCAGGAAGCAAATAAGGAACTAGGATTTGAAGCGGATGGTCCGATTGCAGTTGAAGTATTTTCTCTACAAGCGCAAGGAATGGTCGTAATTGTAACGAAAGAACATCAAGATGTGGATACAGATGATGAGTTCCGTGACGAGTTTATTGAAATGCAAGTGACTCTAGATGAAAGCGAGCATATACTTTATGAGTTTGCTACACTAGATGATGTAATTAACCTGTCGAATCGTTTATATAACCTTGATGTAACTGGCGGAAAACTATATACGTGGGATGGTCGTTTCTATCTTTGGATGGAAGAAGAGGAGCAAGTTCAATTACTGAAGGCAGATTTTATAGCTATTTTAGCGGAATATGGTAATCCGTCTACAGCAACTATTTATCGTCTAATGGAGTATGGTAAAGAATTAATGGCTTCTCAAGCAATTGAACAAATACACAATTACTTTGTGAAAAAACAAAACCTTAGCTAATATAACAAAGCTAAGGTTTTGTTTTTTATTTGGAAAAATCTAAAATATTGGTCTGAAAATGTCAAAATGATCAATGGTAAAGTGGGAATCATCAATACTGGGGCGTTTTTGCTTAAAAGTATCTTCTTAAGGTGTTGTATATAAGTAAAATAAAAAATATTTAAATATTTAAGTATTTTACTTTTCTAAAAGTGATAAAAGGACTATAATGATAGTGAAAACGCTTGCAACAGAAAATAGTTTGTATATATTTGTTAGCGTTTTCTATTGCATTCCAAATTTAACGGTGTATACTAGGCAATGAAGGTTTACTAAACAAGTGAAATTACAGGGGGTTTACTTACTATGGTAGCCGAAAAGGGAACTCAAACAAAAACACAACAACAAAGGGAACAACATTTTGAATTATTGAATTCGACACAAATTGTTATTAGTGAAGCATTAGAAAAATTGGGTTATCCAAACGAAGTATATGAATTATTAAAAGAACCAATTCGTATGATGACAGTGAAAATACCAGTTCGTATGGATGACGGGACTGTTAAAATATTTACAGGATATCGTGCACAACATAATGATGCTGTTGGTCCAACGAAAGGTGGAATTCGCTTCCATCCGAATGTAACAGAAAATGAAGTGAAAGCACTTTCAATCTGGATGAGTTTAAAGTGTGGTATTGTTGATTTACCATACGGTGGAGGTAAAGGTGGAATTATTTGTGACCCACGTGAAATGTCATTCCGTGAGTTAGAAAGATTAAGCCGCGGTTATGTACGAGCAATTAGCCAAATCGTAGGACCGACAAAAGACATTCCAGCTCCAGATGTATTCACAAACTCTCAGATTATGGCATGGATGATGGATGAGTATAGCCGTATCGATGAATTTAATTCACCAGGATTTATTACAGGTAAGCCACTTGTATTAGGTGGATCACATGGACGTGAAACAGCAACAGCGAAAGGTGTAACAATTTGTATTCGCGAAGCTGCAAAAAAACGCGACATTGATATTAAAGGTGCACGCGTTGTTGTTCAAGGATTCGGTAATGCTGGAAGCTTCTTAGCTAAATTTATGCATGATGCAGGAGCGAAAGTTATTGCAATCTCGGATGCTTACGGTGCATTGCATGATCCAAACGGATTAGATATTGATTATTTATTAGACCGTCGTGATAGCTTCGGTACAGTAACAAAACTATTTAATAATACAATTTCAAACAAAGAATTGTTAGAACTTGATTGCGACATTTTAGTTCCAGCTGCAATTGAGAACCAAATTACAGAAGAAAATGCTAACAATATTAAAGCGAAAATCGTTGTTGAAGCTGCAAATGGTCCAACAACATTAGAAGCAACTAAAATTTTAACAGATCGCGGCATTTTACTTGTTCCGGACGTATTAGCAAGTGCTGGTGGTGTAACAGTATCTTACTTTGAGTGGGTACAAAATAACCAAGGTTACTACTGGACTGAGGAAGAAGTAGAACAACGTTTAGAAAAAGTAATGGTAAGATCATTTGATTCTATTTATGAAACAGCACAAGTTCGTAAAGTGAATATGCGCTTAGCGGCGTATATGGTTGGTGTTCGTAAAATGGCTGAAGCAAGTCGCTTCAGAGGTTGGGTATAATATTATATTATGAGAAAACGTGATTCCTTTCGAGGGAATCACGTTTTTTTGTTGAAGTATAAGAATGAGGTGGTGTATATGGAAAATGAAATGATGGAACGAGTAGAACAATTAGAAGAAAAAGTTAAGAGGTTAGAGGGAGAACTTGCGAGAACGACGAAAGCCCCAAAAACAAGTATCGTTCGGGTGTTCGGGGAAGGACTGCTGTTTTTAATATTTGGTGCGGTTATAGTAGGACCAATTATCGCTGTTATATTGGTAATTATTAATTGGTTTGTTGAAAAATAAAATAAAAATAAAAAAGAACGCTTGTTCTACACGAACAAACGTGCTATACTTTCCTTAGATAAACAAAACGGAAATGATTTTAAGGAGAGATAAATGATGAAAATGACAGTAGACCAAAGATTTATGATGCCAGCAGATGTTGTAGAACGAGTGGAAGTATTAAGAAACAAACAAAGTAAGCGTGGCACATTATTACAATCAGTAAATAAATTTTTCGGTTTAGATACGAAAGAAGATTGTGTTTGGTTTTACGGTTTTTATGGAGTTGCTGTAAGTATTTTATTATTTATGGTATTCACATCAAATATTTTCGATTTTCTCTTCGCGTAAGAAATATGCGATAAGGACATTGCTACCGAATACATATATAAAGAAGTAAGGTAATCTTCTGAAGTGGGAGTTGGTAGTAATGGCGATGTTTCCTATAGAGCGTAACTATATTGGGTATGGAAGTTCACGACCGGGAATTCCTCTTTCTAAAGTAAGATTTATTGTAAGTCATGATACGGGGAACCCTGGTAGCAATGCGCTAGGGAATCGGGATTACTTTAATGAAATACAACCGAAAGCTTCGGCACATACATTTATAGATGATAAAACAATATTGGAAATTGTTCCTATAAATGAAGTAGCCTATCATGTTCGATATGGTGTGCCGACAGATAATGACTTATATGGTTATGATGCCAATAAGGCTGCCATTGGAGTGGAACTTTGTTATGGCGGTGATGTTAACTTTTGGGAAGCATATACCCGTTTTACGTGGTATCATGCGTATTTATGTCAAAACTTCGGCTTGAATCCGAAAAAAGATATCGTATCACATAAAACACTTGACCCAGCTAGAAAGATTGATCCTGAAAATGTATTAGGGAAACAAGGTATTAAATTTCAGCAGTTTTTAGCAGATGTCTATCGGATGTACGTTTCGTTTAGATGACAAATATATGAAAAATGAATACAATAAAGATAGGTGCCTACTGCTGTAAGTAGGTTTTTTCTTGTTTTTATAAATAGCGTATTGGTAGAAGACTAGGAGTGAGCTGAGTATGCAGAAAGAAACAGCTATCATAATTGGAGGCGGTCCGTGCGGATTAGCAGCAGCAATTTCGTTGCAAAAGGTAGGGATAAACCCGTTAGTAATTGAAAAAGGAAACATTGTAAATGCGATTTATAATTATCCAACACATCAAACATTTTTCTCTTCTAGTGAAAAATTAGAAATTGGTGATGTAGCTTTTATTACAGAAAATCGTAAGCCTGTTCGAAATCAAGCGCTTGCGTATTATCGTGAAGTAGTAAAGCGTAAATCTGTACGTGTAAATGCTTTTGAGCGAGTGGAGAAAGTTCAAAAGGATGGAGACGTTTTTCAAGTTGAAACGACAAAGCGTGACGGAAGTAAAGAAATATATATAGCGAAATATATTGTTGTAGCAACTGGATATTATGACAATCCAAATTATATGAATGTTCCAGGTGAGGAATTGAAGAAAGTAGCTCACTATTTTAAAGAGGGACATCCTTATTTTGATCGAGATGTAGTAGTTATAGGTGGGAAAAACTCGAGTGTAGATGCGGCGTTAGAACTTGTTAAAGCCGGTGCGCGTGTAACAGTTTTATATCGCGGAAGTGAGTACTCTCCGAGCATTAAGCCGTGGATTTTGCCGGAGTTTGAGGCATTAGTGCGAAGCGGCACAATTCAAATGCATTTCGGGGCTCACGTGAAAGAAGTTACTGAACATACATTAACGTTTACAGTTGATGATGAGGCATATACAATCCAAAATGATTTTGTATTTGCGATGACTGGTTACCATCCTGATCATAGTTTCTTAACGAGGATGGGTGTTCGGATTGATGAGGAAACAGGACGCCCAATTTATACAGAGGATACAATGGAAACGAACGCTGAAAATATCTTCATTGCAGGTGTAATTGCTGCTGGAAATAATGCAAATGAAATATTTATTGAGAACGGTCGATTTCATGGGGATGCGATTGCGCAAACCATTGCAACGAGAGAAATGTAAGAAGAAGCTGTCGAAATAAATTTCGACAGCTTCTTTTTTAATCGTGCATAAACATATTTTGGATTGATTCATGAGAAGTTGTATTCTCTAATGCAACTAATAATTTAATGCGTGCTTTTTGAGCATTTAAACCGTATGTGAATACAATACCCATATCTTTTAATTGCTTGCCGCCACCTTCATATGAATATACATCTTGAACTATGCCGTTGAAACAACGAGAAACTAATACGACAGGAATTCCTTTGTTTATTAATCGTTCTAGACTAGGAAGTGTTCTTGGAGGTAAATTACCTTGTCCAAGTGCTTCGATAACAATCCCGTCTACTGGAAGGTTTTCAATTGCTGCTAACAATGTATCGTCCATACCAGCGTATGCTTTTAGAACAACTACGTTTTTAGAAACTTTATTTACTGAATATGTTTCGTGATGTACTAAAGCGTGATGGAATACAACGCCGCGCTTTGTTACCATACCAATTGGTCCATACTGTGGACTCTGGAATGTTGCCACGTTACTTGTATGTGTTTTCGTTACATTTGTAGCGCAATGAATTTCGTCGTTTAATACGACTAGAACACCTTTTTCAGCTGCTTCACTACAGCTAGCGACTTTTACAGCCGATAAGAAGTTATATAGACCATCAGCACCTAATTCATTACTAGAACGCATTGCGCCTGTTACAACGATTGGAATAGTTGCTTGTACTGTTAAATCTAAGAAATAGGCTGTTTCTTCTAATGTATCCGTACCATGCGTAATGACTACGCCATGAATGTTGTCTTGTTTTACTCTTTCATCGATGATGACTTGTAATTGTAACATTTCGCTCGGTGTCATATGAGGAGATGGTAGATGGAACACGTCTTCAACGATTAAATCAACATCGCCTTCTAAATCAGGAATAAATTTTAAAAGAGGATTTTTTTCACCTGGTTGTACGACCCCAGTTTCTTTATCTTCCTCCATTGCAATTGTTCCACCTGTGTGTAAAACTAGGATTCTTTTCAATGCTTATACCCCTTTCAAGTAAAAAAATACATTTAGAACATAACATGTTTTGAGTAAATTCGACAATGGAAATGTATAAAAGTATGCCTCGAAAATGACAATAAAGTTAGCTGCTATATGTACGATGTGTAAAACCACGAAACGGAAAGTGTAAATATAGGATAGGAGGGAGCAATTACGTTGAAAAAGGTGGAGCAAATTATTATTCGTATATTAGTAATACAATTCATTTGTCTTTCGGTTGTGCAATTGTTATTTATACATAAGTCATCAGTGAAATATTTATCTAAAATTGTTTATTATGAAGGTGTCATGGTAAAAAACAAAGTAGAAATCTTACAGGTGAATAGGTAGTTTTCATTTTCTTCTATGAAGGATTATGCTACAATAATTGAGGATTTAATGACGTGAAGCAAATGAGAAGAAGCAGGAGAGAATGCCTGCTTTTCGTTTTGTTTTATAAGTGAAAAAATGAGGTGTTACAATGGATAAACGAATTTCAATTGCTATAGATGGTCCAGCAGCTGCTGGAAAAAGTACAGTTGCGAAAGTAGTAGCGAAGAAACTTTCTTACGTTTATATTGATACAGGCGCAATGTATCGTGCGATTACATATGCAGCCCTTGAGCAAAAAGTGGACATTGAAAATGAAGAGCAGTTAATGGAAGTTGTAAAAAATGTGAATATTGAGTTTCAGCAAGGAGAAAATACACAACTTGTATTTTTAAATGGACAAGATGTTTCTGAAGTAATTCGTACACCTGATGTGACGAATCGAGTATCTATTGTGGCAAAACATCGTCTTGTTCGTGAAGAAATGGTACGTCGTCAACAAGAGTTAGCGGAAAAAGGCGGCGTTGTAATGGATGGCCGTGATATTGGTACACATGTGTTACCAGATGCTGAAGTGAAGATCTTTATGCTTGCTTCTGTTGAAGAAAGAGCAGAAAGAAGACATTTAGAAAATATGAATAAAGGTTTCGATTCTAATTTAGAGCAGTTAAAAGAAGAAATTGCTCAGCGTGATAAATTAGATTCAGAACGCGAAGTTTCTCCTCTAAAAAAAGCTGATGATGCATTGGAATTAGATACAACTTCTTTATCAATTGAAGAAGTTGTCCAAAAAATTATGAGTATTGTTTCGGGAGTGTTTGCGAAATAAAGAAAGGGGGGAGCCTCTTTCTTTTTTTGTTTGTATAGAAATGTAAAGGATACGTGAATTGTGAACCTCTTTCCTTGACAAATGATCGGATTTGTAAGAAGTTAGTAAAAGAGGGATAAAACTTTCAGAATATATTCGCTATTATATTTCAAAACATACTTTCTTCAAGATGATTTTGCTGTATACTATTTATATAGGTTTAATATATTTTCTAGTGAAATGTATGAAAACTGAGTATGTGATGATAAATTCTTAAACATGCAAATGAAAACATTCGTTTTCATTTCGTATATACATAAAAAATGCTTTGTCAATTCTGTAGGGAGGTATTTCCATGGTAGAGAAAATGAATGAAGAAGTTATGGATTCAAAAGAATTACAAGTTGGTGACGTTGTTACAGGTTCTGTAACGAAGGTTGAAGAGAAACAAGTGCTTGTAAATGTTGGATACAAAACAGATGGCGTAATTCCAATTAGTGAATTAGCTAACGTTCATATTGAAAAAGCAAGCGATGTAGTAGAATTGGATCAAACACTAGAATTAAAGGTTATTAAATTAGAAGAGGATGATCTTGTCTTATCTAAACGTGCTGTTGATGCAGAAAAGGCATGGGTAGAATTACAAGAGAAATTTACTTCTGGTCATGTATTTGATGTGACTGTAAAAGATATCGTGAATGGTGGATTAGTTGTGGACCTTGGTGTTCGTGGTTTTATCCCAGCTTCACTTGTAGAAGTACATTATGTAGAAGATTTTACTGACTATAAAGGCAAAACATTAGCCGTGAAAATTGTTGAATTAGACCGCGAAAAAAATCGTGTAATCCTTTCGCACAAAGCAGTAGTAGAATTAGAGCTAGATTCTAAGAAAAAAGAAGCAATCTCTTCATTAAAAGAAGGCGACGTTGTTGAAGGAACAGTACAACGATTAACTGATTTTGGTGCTTTCGTAAATGTTGGTGGTGTGGACGGTTTAGTTCATATTTCACAAATTTCACACGAACGTGTAGAGCAACCTTCTGAAGTATTAGAGCAAGGGCAAAAGGTAAAGGTGAAGGTGTTATCTGTTGATGCTGATACACAACGTATTTCTTTATCAATTAAAGCAGCTCAACCAGGACCTTGGGAAAATGTGGCTGGCGAACTAAAAGCTGGAGATATTCGTGAGGGAGTAGTAAAACGTCTTGTTACATTCGGTGCATTCGTTGAAGTTTTACCTGGCGTTGAAGGTCTTGTGCACGTATCTCAAATTGCAAATCGTCACGTGAAAAATCCAAGTGAAGTATTGGAAATGGGACAAGAAGTGAAAGTGAAAGTGCTTGAAGTCCATGTAGCAGAGAAACGTATTTCTTTAAGTATAAAAGAAGCGCTTGAGGAAAATAATGTAATTGAAGATTACAGTCAGTATGAACCAAATGCTGATTCTGCTACTTTCCAATTAAGTGATATTATTGGTGAACAACTGAAAAAATTAAAGAAATAAAGAGGGGTACAAGTGGTAAGGGCAAAACGTAAATTAGATCATATTGAATACGCTCTTTCTACTGGTCAGTCTCGTACGCATGGCTTTCATGATATTGATTTTGTGCATCAAGGTTTGCCAAATTCAAGTTATGACACAATAACATGTGAAACAAAAATCGGCGAACTTTCACTAAGTTCGCCGATTTTTATCAATGCGATGACTGGTGGTGGAGGAGAGAAAACGTTACATATTAATGAGCAATTAGCATATGTAGCGAAACATCATAATCTTGCTATGGCTGTAGGTTCGCAAATGGCGGCGTTAAAAGATGAAAGTGAGGCTGCTTCTTATAAGATTATTAGAAAAGTAAACCCAAATGGTATTTTCTTTGCTAATTTAGGTAGTGAGGCAACTATCGAACAGGCAGAGCGTGCAGTTGATATGATTGAAGCGAATGCATTGCAAATTCATTTAAATGTCATACAAGAGTTAACAATGCCAGAAGGAGACCGTGACTTTACTGGTGTACTTCAGCGCATTGAGAAAATTGTTTTAAATAGTAAAGTTCCTGTCATTGTAAAAGAAGTTGGATTTGGGATGAGTAAGGAAACCGTGCAGCAGTTAGCGAGCGTAGGTGTAACGGCAATTGATATTGGCGGACAAGGTGGTACGAATTTTGCTGCTGTTGAAAATGAAAGAAGACAACGAATGCTTTCTTATTTTAATAACTGGGGCATACAAACAGCAACCTCGATTATTGAAGCAACCTCTACAAATAATAACCTCTCTTTTATTGCATCTGGGGGTATACAAACAGCGCTTGACGTAGCGAAAGCAATCGCATTAGGGGCGAATACAACTGCGTTTGCTGGTTACTTTTTACGTATTTTAATGCAAGATGGTATTGAGAAGTTAGTGGATGAAATAGATCTTTTACATACAGATTTGAAATTTATTATGACAGCTCTAGGTGC
This sequence comes from Bacillus sp. HY001, assembly GCF_007558965.1. Lineage (NCBI taxonomy): Bacteria > Bacillati > Bacillota > Bacilli > Caryophanales > Bacillaceae > Bacillus > Bacillus sp. HY001. Next base: position 41,487 of record NZ_VLTE01000237.1, read on the forward strand.
GAAGACGATAGAAGAGTTACAGGCTGTACCTCTTGTTGTAAAGGGTGAAACATATCATTGGTTAACGCAGCGTGGTATTGATACGACGCATTATAGTAGAAGATAAAAAATCAACCGTTTGGTTGATTTTTTTTGTTTTCTTTCTTCAAATTATAAAGTGGGAAGGGAATTATTGTTACGTATAACCCTGAAACTGGAAAAAATAGGTGATTTATATTATAATTTAAGAATATACAGATGTTTTTTATTGAAGTTTCTTTTGAAAAAGGGGTTATAAAAATGAGGGAATGTAGAAAGTGTGCAACTGAATTATTGGAAGGGGCTTGTTTTTGCCATGTTTGCGGGGAGAGATATGGAAAAAGTAAGAAAATCATAATCTCTATTATAAGTCTTATTGCTATTGGGACAATGAGTATGGGCGGTTATTGGTATTATAATAGTAATTCTGATAGGAAAGTTACATCTGGTGAAAAAAGAGATGTAAAACCTAATAATGAAGAAATCAAAAATGAAAAGAATACTATTTCTGGGAATGCGGTAAAGAAAGATTTGATCATGTACACTAAACTTATTGAAAGTGGTGCAAATGAAAGGGAAAGTGTCGCTGAGGATTTAAAGGTGTACTTCGTGGATGCGAATCAAGATGAAGCATACAAAGATGTAATCGCTTATATAAAATTGTGTAACGAGAGAAAAGATTTTAAATCGGTAGCACTAGACGTTAAGGTAGATGCTATAAAAAAGGCTGACGATAAACAATATGAATTAACTTATTCAATGACATATAAAACGAATTATACGAATGGAAAAGCAGAACGCGTACAAACTTTTCGATATAAATGGTTGGTGATCGAACAAGATAATAGATTACAATTTAAGAGTCAAAAGAAGCAAGAAAAAACTTACGATAATTTAGAGCGTGAGGAAGTTAACGAAAAAGAAGATAATGTATCTTCAAATAGTAAAAATACAATAGGACGTATGGCGTATAATCGTGACGATGTAAATATTCATGCGCGAAATATAAAAGCAGATACAGGAATTGTTGGATATAATCAAAAAATTGAAATATCGCTAACTTCAAATATAAAAGAAGGAGGTTCTAGTTCAGCAACAGCACAATCAACAATTAAAACGGCGAATATTGCAATCGCAGTCGGGAATAAACTGTATAGGAATCCCATGGTGAATGCAGGAAGTGGAACAGAAGCGCTGATTTTGTCCAGGGAACTAGGAGAAGATAAAAATATCCCATCGGAAGATTCATATATAAATTATTATTTTAATATACCAAGTGAAGTGGATGTAAGCGGAGCTGAAGTAGTATTACTTTCTGATCAAGGAAACATCATCGGAAGTAGCAAAGTTAAAGGAGAACGAGAAAATATTGCTGATGTGAAAAAAGAGGTTGAGCAAAAGTTAAACGAATTAGGGGAGACGAATTATGTACGTGTAGAAGTAAATAGTAAAAATCCTTCCCTTCATACGTATTATGTTGTTACATATTCTAAAAAACCAACTGGTATAGTTACAATTGATGCTACGCCAAGTAATCGGATTTATAATATGGAAACAAAAGAATTATATTATGAGTGAAAATTATGTAAAAGACGGTTTCGTACAATATCGAAACCGTCTTTTTGTATTTATTAGTGCTGATTCTGCTTGCGAGCTTGCTCTGGTGTATCTAGTCCAGTTGCACCTGGATATTGTAGTGATTGGTCACGATCAGATTCAACGCGGCGTGATTCTCTTAGTTTTCGTTCTTGACGATCTTTACCCATAATGAATAGCACCTCCTTATTAAAAGTGTTGCTGTTATATGAAAAAACTATGCGCGAAGAAAATGGATTAACTTTCATAAAAAGTTCCCATAATGGAAAACATAGGAGGTGAAATGATGGAAGGGAGTACTTTTTATTTTATTGCTTGGATAGGGTGGATTGTCGTAACTTTTTTTATGAAAAAGGATTCTATTCGGTGGAAGCTAAGCGCCTGTATATTGATTTTTATTATTTGCTCTCCGTTGCATGTAACGATTGCTTCATTCACGGTATCAGTAAATGCACTTTTGCTTTGTATTGTTGCCTTTATAGGAATCACGCTCTATTCTATTTGGAAAAAATTATATACCTTACTTTCGGCACTTATTATTGCAATGTTATATACAAGTTTTCATTTGTTAGAAGTATATGATCCAATTTGGATTGTGGTGGACAGATTGTTTTTGTTAAGTAGTGCTCTTGTGTATGCATCGGTTTTATTACACGAAGATCGTATATTACGATTATGTTCTCTTTATGTAGGAATGTTACAGGGAGAATTGTTTGTGACACTTATTTTTCGGAAACTACACTTCCCTTACGATTACGGTAGCTTAGCGTTTTTTGATATCGTCGCCGTTTCTACATTGTTTATGGCAATTTTGTTTTGGATTGCAAAAGCATCAGTATATATGGAACAGTTCAAAGGGAAAACACGTAAAAGAAAGGCGAGGGTAATACATGACTGAATATACACCGGCCATTTTATGCGGAGTAATAGCGGGGACAGTAACGAGAGTGCTAATGCTCCGGACAGATACGCGTCAATATCCGACGAGACTCCACGGGAAAATTATTCACGTTGCGATGGGGTTAATTGCAGCGGCTTTAGGAGCAATTGCGATTCCGTCAATTTTGAAAAAAGATTTTTCTGCTATTACGTTTCTTACATTGGCAGCAACACAGTTTCGTGATGTGCGTAATATGGAAAGAAATACACTTCAACAATTAGATGGATATGAGCTCGTACCGCGTGGAAATACATATATTGAAGGGATTGCATTAGTTTTTGAAAGTCGGAACTATTTGGCGATGTTAACGTCGTTTGCAACGACGTTTGCATATATAGGGTTCCGTTCATGGATCGCTGGAGTAATTATGGCTATCATCGCATTTATTATCGCGAAAAAATTAATGTCGGGCAAAAGGTTACATGATCTTGTTGATATCGAGCATGTTCCACTTCGTTTTGAAGGAGCGGGGCTGTATATTGATAATATTTACATTATGAATATTGGATTGCCAGCAAGGCAAGAGGAAATTATGAAATATGGAATGGGCTTTATTTTAAGGCCGAAATCAATTGATGCGATGGTGACAATCTCAAACTTAGGACAACGACAAGCTATTTTACATGATGTTTCTGTCGCTTTAGGGATTTATAGAGATTCTGGCACGCCGGCGCTTGTGCCATTAGCAAAGCGTGATTTAGAAGATGGTAGGGTTGGGATTTTTGTCTTGCCACAAGATCAAGATGCAGAGAAAGCGATAGGTGTCATAGGGAATGTGCCGACGTTAGAAAGTGCTGTTCATATGTCATCGGAAGCCCCGAAAGGAAGGGGAGATAAGGGATGATGTTAGAAAGTGTAATTCTCGCAGTTATTACAACAGCGCCGGAGAAATTTGCTGGTGGTGCCCCTTTGTTTACTTGTGAATCGACAGAGGAACTAGAATTTGTTGCAAATAATTTAGAGGCAATTTTAGATGGTATTGCGCATCGCCTACAAGAGAATGTATATATTATTGTGAAACATTAGCAACGTGTGGTATAATGTGAGGTGTTTTGATACGTTGAGAAATATTCTGGAATGCAAATCCCTTCTTGCACAAAGAAGGGTTTTTTACATAATAAACAGAAGTAAGTTGAAAGGATGAAAGTATATGCCGAAACCAGTAATAGCAATAGTAGGCCGCCCGAACGTAGGAAAATCTACTATTTTCAATAGAATTGTTGGAGAAAGAGTTTCAATCGTAGAAGATATACCAGGTATAACGCGAGACCGTATTTATAGTGCGGGAGAATGGTTAAATCATGAGTTTAACATTATTGACACAGGTGGAATTGATATTGGAGACGAGCCGTTCTTGACACAAATTCGTCAACAAGCGGAAGTAGCGATTGATGAAGCAGATGTTATCATTTTTATGACGAATGGTCGCGATGGTGTAACTGCAGCAGATGAAGAAGTTGCTAAAATTTTATATCGTTCTAAAAAACCAATTGTACTTGCGGTAAATAAGGTTGATAATCCAGAAATGCGTAGTGATATTTATGATTTTTATGCATTAGGATTTGGCGAGCCATTCCCGATTTCAGGTACACATGGTTTAGGACTTGGTGATTTGTTAGATGAAGCTGCAAATCATTTTCCGAAGATTGAAGAAGAAGCGTATGACGATGAAACAATCCGTTTCTCTTTAATTGGACGTCCAAATGTAGGGAAATCATCACTTGTAAATGCACTTCTTGGTCAAGAACGTGTAATTGTAAGTAATATAGCGGGAACGACACGTGATGCTGTTGATACGCCATATAGTAAAGATGGTCAAGATTATGTAATCATCGATACAGCTGGTATGCGTAAAAAAGGGAAAGTATACGAAAGCACAGAAAAGTATAGTGTACTTCGTGCACTTAGAGCGATTGAACGTTCTGACGTTGTTTTAGTCGTTTTAGACGGAGAAGAAGGAATTATTGAACAGGATAAAAAAATTGCTGGATATGCTCATGATTCAGGACGTGCTGTTATTATCGTCGTAAACAAATGGGATGCAGTGAAAAAAGATGAAAAAACAATGAAAGCATTTGAAGAAAACATCCGTGCTCATTTCCAATTTTTAGAGTACGCACCAATTGTATTCTTATCTGCGAAAACGAAAAAACGTACACAAACATTATTACCAGTTATTAATGAAGTAAATGAAAGCCATAGCATTCGTATTCAAACGAACGTATTAAATGATGTAATTATGGATGCGGTAGCGATGAATCCAACGCCAACTCATAATGGTAGCCGTCTGAAAATCTTCTATGCGACACAGGTTGCGGTAAAACCACCAACATTTGTTATATTTGTAAACGATACAGAGTTAATGCACTTCTCATATGAGCGCTTCTTAAAGAATCGTTTACGTGAAGCGTTCGGTTTTGTAGGAACGCCGATTCACATTATCGCTAGAGCAAGAGACTAATGGAGAGGATGTGATTTTATGACAAAAATCACAGTAGTAGGAGCAGGTAGCTGGGGAACAGCGTTAGCGATGGTATTGGCTGACAATGGGCATGATGTACGAATTTGGGGAAATCGATCTGAACTTATGGATGAGATTAATACGAAACATGAGAATAGTCGATACCTTCCAGGAATTACATTGCCAAGCACAATCGTAGCCTACTCTTCTTTAGAAGAAGCATTAGTAGATGTAAATGTAGTACTTCTTGTAGTGCCAACGAAAGCGTACAGAGAAGTATTGCAAGATATGAAGAAATATGTAGCGGGTCCGATTACTTGGGTTCATGCAAGTAAAGGAATTGAACCTGGTACGTCAAAACGTATTTCGGAAGTGATTGAGGAAGAAATTCCAGAGAACTTGATTAAAGACGTTGTTGTGCTGTCTGGACCGAGTCATGCTGAAGAAGTCGGTTTACGTCAAGAGACGACGGTTACGTCTGCAGCAAAGCGTATGGAAGCGGCGGAGGAAGTACAAGACTTGTTTATGAATAGCTACTTCCGTGTATACACAAATCCAGATATCGTTGGAGTTGAACTTGGTGGTGCGTTAAAAAATATTATCGCATTAGCTGCTGGAATAACTGATGGTCTTGGATTAGGTGATAATGCGAAAGCAGCATTAATGACACGTGGTTTAACAGAGATTGCTCGTTTAGGTAGAAAAATGGGCGGAAATCCGTTAACGTTTGCTGGTCTAACTGGAATGGGAGACTTAATCGTAACTTGTACAAGCGTTCATAGCCGAAATTGGCGCGCTGGAAATATGCTTGGAAAAGGGCACTCTTTAGAAGAAGTGTTAGAAAGTATGGGTATGGTTGTAGAAGGTGTGAGAACAACGAAAGCTGCTCACGAATTAGCTGAGAAAATGGAAGTTGAAATGCCGATTACAGCTGCTTTATATGATGTGCTATTCAATGGGAATAATGTGAAAGATGCAGTAGGCTCATTGATGGGGCGTGTTCGAAAACATGAAGTGGAAGCTATACCAGACTTACTTTAAAGAAAAGCGACAGAAGTACATTTGTACTTCTGTCGCTTTTTATTTTTATGGGTCTTTTCACCATTTTTTTAATTTTGCATAGGATGAAGAGTAACTTGAGGAGAGGGTGAAAAGAATGGATAATAACATTTTTAATAACATTGAAAAAGAAGCGAAAGTGAATAAAGAAGATATTTTTAAATTAGCATCATCTGTACAAAACGCGAATTTACGTGATGAGACTGTGCTACGTCAATTGATTCATCAAGTGGCTCTTATGGCAGGACGTGAAGTGCCGAAAGAACAAGAGGATCAAATTGTAAAAGCGATCATTAACAATAATATGCCCGCAGATTTTGGTTCGTTAAGCAAAATGTTTAAGAAATAAAATATATGAGAAACAAAGAGTTTGTAGATTGCATATGATAGCCATGAAAGTATGGGAATAGAGCTGTTTTGGGCATATTTGGTCAACCGAAGCGAGAGATACACTCGCTTCGGTTTTATTTTTATCTAGATTAGTGGAAGATGCGGAAAAGGCTGTTGATTAAAGTTATATATTCGTAATTTGTAGTAAAATATTCTTTTTGTATTTGTTTAAAGATTTTAATTTGTTAAAATAGTATAAAAATAGATTAATAAAAAGGGGTGTGTATATGTCAGAAGGGCTTTTAAAAATGTGGTTTGCTTTAGGAGCAATTGGATTTATGTTTTTTGCAGTAAGTTTTATTTTACTAAGTAGATACAAAATAAAGAATAAAATTTTGAAAGGGATTACAGCGTTAGTAGCGTACACCCTTATGATTGTGTCAGGAATTGTTATTTTTCTTGTTGTATTTAGTGGACCAGTACAGCAGTAAAGTGAATGGTCTCGAAAATGCTACATACGGAGCAAGTTATATTAGTATGAAAAGGTGATTGCTAGTGAAAAAAGTCCATATTATTTTAATATTTTGTTGTATGAGCCTTTTAACGGGGTGTCTGTATCCGAAAGAAAATATGAAGCAAAATGCTGTTCCTTATGAAGATCAACTACAGGTTGTTCAAAAAGCTGTAGCGACATTTAAGGAGCAAAATGATGGGATATTACCAATTAAGACGCGGGATATGAGTACGCCTATTTATCAAAAGTATCCAATCGATTTTCAAAAGATTGCTCCGCGTTACATACAAGAAGCGCCGGGAAATGCGTATGAAAGTGGAGGAGTGTACCAATACGTATTAATAGACGTTGAAACAAACCCGACAGTAAAATTAATTGATGTTAGGATGGCTGAACAAATCCAGGAATTATCATTAAAGCTTAGGATGTATCGGGATGAACATCAATATCCACCTTTTAAAAAGGTAATTTCAGATGGTGTGTATGAATTAGATTTCAAAAAACTAGGATATAAAGATGTGCCGCAAGTGACAAGTCCGTATTCTGGTAAAGGGCTTCCTTTTGTAATCAATGAAAAAGGAGAAATTTATGTTGATTATCGAATCGATTTATATGAAGCGTTGAAAAAAAATGAAGGTCAATTTAAGGAGGGGGAAGATATTCGGAATATACTTTCGAACGATTCTCCATTTGTACCTGCGTATTCTTTACCGTATACGGTAAAGAATGGAGAACCAATTTTTTTAAAATCATAAGTCATGAACCTTTCTTTTAGTGAATAAGTTCTAGAAGAAAGGTTTTTTATGTTACACAACTTGCGATGCAAACAAAAGGTATTTTTTAATAGTCATATGAAATTGGACAAAATTATATGATATATTGTCCGAACTTCTAGAATACCATTATATTATATCAGATATTATAGGCAACGTTAGAGAAGGTATTAGTTGACTATAAACGTGGAATTATTCCCAAAAATATTGAGGGAGGGAATCACTTGGAAAAGGTAGATATTTTTAAAGATATTGCGGAACGCACAGGCGGTGATATTTATTTTGGAGTTGTAGGAGCTGTTCGAACAGGGAAATCAACATTCATTAAAAAATTTATGGAACTTGTAGTTATTCCTAATATTGAGAATGAGTCTGACCGTCAAAGGGCGCAAGATGAACTGCCTCAAAGTGCTGCTGGTCGTACAATTATGACGACGGAACCGAAGTTTGTTCCAAACCAAGCGGTTTCTATCGAAGTAGATGAAGGGCTTGAAGTGAATATTCGATTGGTAGATTGCGTTGGATATACGGTTCCAGGAGCAAAAGGCTATGAAGATGAGAATGGCCCGCGCATGATTAATACTCCTTGGTATGAAGAGCCTATTCCATTCCATGAAGCTGCAGAAATCGGTACACGTAAAGTAATTCAAGAGCATTCCACAATTGGTGTTGTAATTACAACAGATGGAACGATTGGTGAAATTCCAAGAAGAGATTATATAGAGGCAGAAGAACGCGTAGTAAATGAGTTAAAAGAAGTCGGAAAACCTTTCATTATGATTATCAACACTGTACAGCCGTATCATCCAGATACAGAGCAATTGCGCCAAAGTTTATCTGAAGAATATGATATCCCAGTCATTGCGATGAGTGTAGAGAGTTTAAGGGAAACAGATGTGTACAATGTGCTTCGAGAAGCGTTATTTGAGTTCCCGGTTTTAGAAGTGAATGTTAACCTTCCGAGCTGGGTGATGGTGTTAAATGAAGGGCATTGGTTACGCCAAAGCTATCAAGAAGCTGTTCAAGAGACTGTAAAGGATATAAAACGTCTTCGTGATGTGGACCGCGTCGTTTGGCAGTTTAGTCAGTATGAATTTATTGATCGAGCGAGCCTAGCTGGCATTGATATGGGGCAAGGTGTAGCAGAGATTGATTTATATGCACCAGATGAATTATATGATCAAATTTTAAAAGAAGTAGTAGGAGTGGAAATTAGAGGGAAAGATCATTTATTGAAGCTTATGCTCGATTTATCTCATGCGAAAGTAGAATACGATCAAGTAGCGGATGCCCTGCGTATGGTAAAGCAAACAGGATATGGTGTAGCGGCGCCTGCGTTAGCTGACATGAGCTTAGATGAGCCAGAAATTATTCGTCACGGTTCAAGGTTTGGTGTGAAATTAAAAGCTGTAGCGCCATCTATTCATATGATTAAAGTAGATGTGGAGTCAACGTTTGAGCCAATCATTGGTACTGAAAAGCAAAGTGAAGAATTAGTTCGTTATTTAATGCAGGATTTTGAAGATGACCCATTATCAATTTGGAATTCTGATATATTCGGACGTTCGCTTAGCTCTATTGTTCGAGAAGGCATTCAAGCGAAACTATCTTTAATGCCAGAAAATGCGAGATATAAATTAAAAGAAACGCTAGAAAGAATTATTAATGAAGGATCTGGCGGATTAATTGCGATTATATTATAAGAAAAAATCCCTCTCATCGTAGAGGGATTTTTTTGATTTTCACGTATAGAAATAGAAAAATAAACAGTCATTATCTAATATATTGTTGTAAATTGTCAAGTTTCATCAGATTTTCACATTTTAAGAGTAACAATTTCCTTAAAAATATTGAATTATAAAGGAGAATCGTATAATATAGGCGTTGATAATGATTTATCTACATCTTTGTAGTATAGAATTTGCAAAAATTGCCTACAAATGAAAGTAAGACTCATTTTATGATCATTATACAGTCTTATCTTTGGGAGGAGGTGAATGGCATGAACAAGACAGATTTAATCAATGCTGTTGCAGAAGCAAGTTCCCTTTCTAAAAAGGACGCAACAAAAGCAGTAGACGCTGTTTTTGATTCTATCTTAGAAGCTTTAAAACAAGGTGATAAAGTACAACTGATCGGATTCGGTAACTTCGAAGTTCGTGAGCGTGCGGCTCGTAAAGGTCGTAACCCACAAACAGGTGAGGAGATTGAAATCGCTGCAAGTAAAGTACCTGCATTCAAACCTGGTAAAGCGTTAAAAGATGCGGTTAAATAATCCTTACATATTAACAGGGAAGAAGAGTTTCCTTTTTGGGAACTCTTCTTTTTGCTTTTAAAAACATAAATATGCTAGAATGTGTTCGTATCACTTTTAGGTTTTCGGGAGGGCTAGCGGATGGCAAAAGTTAATTTAGAACAAATTGAACATGCAGTACGCCTTATTTTAGAGGCAATCGGAGATGACCCAAATCGTGAGGGAGTGCTTGATACACCAAAGCGTGTTGCAAAAATGTACGCAGAAGTGTTCGCAGGAATGCATGAAGATCCGAAAGAACATTTGCATAAAGTGTTCGGAGAAGATCACGAGGAGCTTGTACTAGTAAAAGATATACCGTTTTATTCGATGTGTGAGCATCATTTAGTTCCATTCTATGGAGTTGCTCACGTTGCATATATTCCGCAAGGCGGAAAAGTGACAGGGTTAAGTAAATTAGCTCGTACTGTAGATACAATTGCACGTCGTCCACAACTGCAAGAACGTATTACATCAACAGTAGCGAACTCTATTATGGAAGTACTAGAGCCGCATGGTGTAATGGTAGTAGTAGAAGCGGAACATATGTGCATGACGATGCGCGGTGTGAAAAAGCCAGGCGCGAAAACAGTAACAACAGCAGTACGTGGTGTGCTAGAAAATGATGCTGCAGCACGCAGTGAAATTTTATCTTTTATTAAATCGAAGTAAAGAAAAGTAGGAAACTGCTTTTCTTTTTTTTTTATGTAAATAAATGATATAGTTTTAGTAAGGCAGAGTGAGAATAGAAAGACTACTAAAAAGAGTGGAAGATGTTATTTCGTTCGGTGGAAGTTTGGAAAGAGTAGCCAAGTTTTGGTTATAGAAAATAGTATGTATGTGTTATAATAAGTTTTATGAATTAGAAAACAAGGGTGATTTTTGTGTGTGACATCTACGGAGGGTATGCGGGTATAAGAGAGAAATTGATGGAGAAATTACGCCATCCTTATTTTATAAACTATATTGAAGAACCATTTATTGATGAAGAAAAAATAGCATTGTTATATGGTGCTTTAAAAAGTGCAAATTTACATATAGAACAAATTGAGCATTATGTAGTAACGATTATGCTTGTGCAAATTGCGCTTGATACACATGAAAGAGTATCAAATAAAGCAGGGGAAGAAGCAAATGAATCGCATAAACGTCGTCAGCTAACAGTACTTGCTGGTGATTACTATAGCGGGTTATATTATTATTTATTGTCTATGAATCGTGATATTGTTTTAATTCGTGCGCTTGCTGAAGGAATTAAAGAAATTAATGAACACAAAATAATGTTATATCAAAAAGCGCATGAAACGATGGATGACATAATGGAAAGTGTAGTTACGATTGAGTCTGCACTCTTGCAAAAAACATGTGATCATTTTCATTTATCGCATTGGAAGCCATTTATAACGTATGTACTAGGGAAAAACCGTCTTCAAAAAGAATGTGAACTGCATGCTGAAAAACAACATTCACCTGTTTTTCAAGCTGTTCAAGGAATTATGAAGGATCAAGCAGAGATAGAAACAGTTATTAATGGATGGATGATGGAACTCAGAAAGAAAGAAAATCAATTTTTGGAAAAACACACAGATATAAGCGAAATAAACTCTGTGTTAAGAGATAAATCGAAGACATAAGCAATTTTACATTGGAAGAAGGTACGAGCATGCAACAATCAAAAGAAGAAAGAGTACATGATGTATTTGAGAAAATCTCTGATAAATACGATGTGATGAATTCTGTAATTAGTTTTCAAAGACATAAAGCGTGGCGTAAAGAGACGATGCGCATTATGGATGTAAAACCAGGTAACAAGGCTCTTGATGTTTGCTGCGGGACAGCGGACTGGACAATTGCGCTAGCTGGAGCAGTAGGTGAACAGGGCAAGGTTGTTGGTTTAGACTTCAGTGAAAATATGTTATCTGTCGGTAAACAAAAGGTAGAGGCGTTACAATTAAAACAAGTAGAACTTCTACACGGGAATGCAATGGAACTTCCGTTTGAAGATAACACATTTGATTATGTAACGATTGGATTTGGTTTGCGTAACGTACCGGATTATTTGCACGTATTAAAAGAAATGACGCGTGTAGTAAAACCAGGTGGAAAAGTAATTTGTTTAGAAACATCTCAACCAACAATGATTGGTTTTCGACAAGGATATATTTTATACTTTAAATATATCATGCCGTTATTTGGAAAGTTATTTGCGAAAAGTTATAAAGAATATTCATGGCTGCAAGAATCTGCTAGTACATTCCCAGGTATGAAAGAGTTGGCTAATATGTTTGAAAAAGCTGGACTTGAACGTGTACAAGTGAAGCCGTTTACTTTTGGGGTAGCAGCGATGCATTTAGGTATAAAACCAGAATCAAAATAGAAAAAAGAAGTTTTAGGTTAAGGTGAACAATATGAAGTTACAACTTATGTACTCTTTTTTACGATCGGATATTAATGTAATAGAAAAAGAATTAAAAAAGACAGTTGCTTCTGAACAGCCATTAGTAGAAGAGGCGGCATTACAACTTATTGAAGCTGGCGGGAAACGAATTCGTCCTGTATTTGTGTTGCTTGCGGGAAAGTTCGGAGATTATAAGTTAGATGCAATTAAGCATGTAGCTGTTGCATTAGAACTTATTCATATGGCTTCTCTTGTTCATGATGATGTTATTGATGCTGCTTTTTTACGACGGGGTAGTGCGACTGTGAATGCAAAATGGGGAGATCGTATTGCAATGTATACAGGGGACTATTTATTCGCTAAGTCTCTTGAATGTATAACAAATATCGAAATTCCAGAGGCCCATCAGGCGCTATCGCATACCATTTTAGAAGTGTGTAAAGGTGAAATAGAACAAATTAAAGATAAATACAATTATGACCAAAATTTAAGAACGTATTTAAGAAGAATAAAGCGAAAAACAGCATTATTAATTGCTGCGAGTTGCCAACTAGGAGCAATTGCTGCTGGCGCTAATCGTGATACGGTAAATCGACTATTTTGGTATGGGTATTTTGTAGGCATGTCGTATCAAATTATTGATGACATTTTAGATTTCGTGTCCACAGAAGAGAAACTGGGCAAACCTGCTGGTGGTGATTTGTTACAAGGAAATATTACGCTACCTGCTCTATACGCAATGGAAGATCCGATACTTCGCAAAAAAATCACATCTGTACATGAAAATACAACAGCGGATGAAATGAAAGAAATTATTGAGGCCGTAAAGAATAGTACGGCTATTGATAAAGCATTTGCATTTAGTGAACGTTATTTACATAAAGCATTAGAAATTATAAAACCACTCCCGCGTGGGCAAGCGAAGTATGCATTACAAAATGTAGCAAAGTATATTGGAAAACGAAAATTTTAGTGTTTTTTCTAAAAAATAAAATAATCTCTCTATTTCAAAACTATTGCACAATTGTGATAAGGGTGTTAATATGTGTGTGGGGATATACAATTACATACATAATTCAGAAGTGGAGAGATTTTTTATGGAAAAAACATTTCTAATGGTAAAACCAGACGGTGTACAACGTGCCTTCATTGGGGAAATCGTAGCTCGTTTTGAGAAAAAAGGCTTTCAATTAGTTGGTGCAAAATTAATGCAAGTAACTCCGGAAATTGCTGGACAACACTATGCTGAGCACACAGAAAAACCTTTCTTTGGTGAATTAGTAGACTTTATTACATCTGGCCCTGTGTTCGCAATGGTATGGCAAGGTGAAGGTGTAGTAGATACAGCTCGTAACATGATGGGTAAAACAAGACCACATGAAGCAGCTCCTGGAACAATTCGTGGAGATTTCGGTGTAACTGTTGCGAAAAATATTATCCATGGTTCTGATTCGTTAGAAAGTGCAGAGCGCGAGATTGCTATTTTCTTTAAAGAAGAAGAATTAGTTGACTACTCAAAATTAATGAATGAATGGATTTACTAATTATTTTGAAATAATTTGTAAACGCTTTAATCACTGTGATAATAGTAGAAAGTGCAAGGAGAATAGGGGTATTCTTCTTGCACTTTTTTTGTTTCAATTAGTTACGAAGTTAGAGCTGTTATGATATATTGATATGTAAAGTAAAAGGCCTATCGGGGAAGAAGCGAATGGCTGATGTATTATATAATTTCTTTCATATTTTTAGAGTAATGAAGGATAAAATTATTGCTTAATATAGCGAGATAAATACATATACGAAAAGAGGAATAACGTATGCGATATATTACAGCTGGTGAATCTCATGGTCCACAACTTACAACGATTATAGAAGGTGTACCAGCAGGTCTACCTTTAGTAGCAGATGATATAAATGAAGAACTAGCTAGAAGGCAAAAGGGTTATGGGCGTGGTAGACGCATGCAAATTGAAACAGATCAAGTGCAAATTGTAAGTGGTGTTAGACATGGAGAGACATTAGGTTCTCCAATTGCACTGGTTGTTGAAAATCGTGATTTTGCACATTGGACAAAAATTATGGGCGCAGAGCCTTTAACGGAACAAGAAGAAAAAGAAATGAAAAGAAAAGTAACAAAGCCAAGACCTGGACATGCTGATTTAAATGGTGCGATTAAATATGGACATAGAGACATGAGAAATGTACTAGAACGTTCTTCAGCACGCGAAACGACAGTGCGTGTTGCTGCTGGTGCGGTTGCTAAAAAAGTGTTAGCAGAACTTGGTATTACAGTGGCTGGTCATGTAATTGAAATTGGCGGTGTACAGGCTAAGGAAATTACGTATCGGTCAATTGAAGAATTAAAAAGTATTACAGAAGCATCACCTGTACGTTGCTTAGATGAAGGTGCAGGTAACGAAATGATGAAAGCAATTGATGATGCGAAAGCAAATGGTGATTCAATCGGTGGAATCGTTGAAGTGATTGTGGAAGGAATGCCAATTGGGGTTGGTAGCTATGTGCATTATGACCGAAAACTGGATGCAAAATTAGCAGCCGCAATTATGAGCATTAATGCCTTCAAAGGTGTCGAGATTGGAATTGGTTTTGAAGCAGCACATAGACCGGGAAGTGAAGTTCATGATGAAATTCTGTGGAATGAAGAGCATGGATATACACGAAGAACAAATAATGCAGGTGGATTAGAAGGTGGTATGACGACTGGAATGCCAATTGTTGTGCGCGGTGTGATGAAACCGATACCTACACTATATAAACCTCTTCAAAGTGTAGATATTGATACGAAAGAGCCTTTTACAGCGAGTATTGAACGTTCTGACAGTTGCGCTGTTCCAGCAGCTAGTGTCGTTGCAGAAGCGGTTGTAGCTTGGGAATTAGCGACAGCTTTAATAGAACAATTCGGATTAGATCGTATGGACCTTATTCGTGAAAATATTGAGAAACATAATGAATATGCGAGGGGATTTTAATGGAAAACATACATATTCAAACGAAATCAAAAGAATATGATGTACACGTAGGAAAAGAATCGTTGTCACATTTGAAAACAATCGTTCAAAATATGCAGCCATCTGTATCAAATATTATGATCATTTCAGATGAAGCTGTTGCATCTTTCCATTTACAGACAGTTGTAGATGCATTGCAAATAGAGCAAAATGTATTTTCATTCGTTGTACCGAGTGGCGAGAAAGAGAAGTCTTTTGAAAACTTCTATGCGGCTCATACGTCAGCTCTTGAAAATAAATTAGATAGAAATTCTTTAATTATTGCACTTGGAGGCGGGATGATTGGAGATTTAGCTGGCTTTGTTGCTGCGTCGTTTATGCGTGGAATTCGCTTTATTCAAGTTCCAACGACTTTATTAGCTCACGATAGTGCAGTAGGTGGGAAAGTAGCGATCAATCATCCGTTAGGTAAAAATATGATCGGTGCATTCCATCAACCGGAAGCAGTTGTATATCATACGCCGTTTTTACAGTCACTTCCTGAAAAAGAGTGGCGTTCAGGTTATGCAGAAGTGATAAAACATGCTCTTATTGGTGATGTAAAGCTGTATCATTGGTTAAAAGAAGAAGTGCAAACATTAGCGGACCTTCGTGATGAGAAGTTAATCCATATATTAACGAAGGCGATTCCTGTAAAGGCAAATATTGTAGCGCAAGATGAAACAGAAAAAGGTGTACGTGCTCATTTGAACTTTGGACATACGTTAGGCCATGCTCTTGAAAAAGAACTAGGATATGGAAATATTACTCACGGTGACGGAGTAGCGGTTGGTATGTTATTTGCCTTGTTTTTAAGTGAGCAAGTGTACAAGGTGGATCTTTCTTATGAAGAGATGAAGCAGTGGTTCTTGAAGTACGGATATCCAAAAATGCCAAGTGATTTGAATGTAGAGCGCCTTGTTCAATTGATGAAGCAGGATAAGAAAGCGAATGCTGGAGCAATTCATATGGTGCTAATGCAGGAATATGGGGTAGTGAATGTCGTATCTATTCCAGATGAGACTGTTCATATTGCGTTAGAGGCATTTCAAAAGGATATGGCTTAAGAAGTGTGAAGTGCTTGTTTTGAGGTATTCTCGTAATAGTGGCGGTTAAGATAAACGATTACAGTGTGGGATTACAACCGTATTGTAATCGAATTGAATAAAATGACTGGGGGAAGAAAAATGAGAGTGAAAGAGCAATTGTTAACTTTGAGAGCATATGTACCTGGGAAAAACATTGAAGAAGTAAAAAGGGAATATGGATTATCAAAAATTGTGAAATTAGCATCGAACGAAAATCCATTCGGTTGCTCAGCACGCGTAACAGAAGCATTAACTTCTTTAGCGAGTCAATATGCTCTTTATCCAGATGGATATGCATTTGAACTTCGGACAAAAGTAGCAGCGCAGTTAGGTGTCAAAGCAGAACAACTGTTATTTGGTAGTGGATTAGATGAAGTCATTCAAATGATTAGTCGTGCATTACTACACGAAGGAACAAATGTTGTAATGGCGAATCCAACATTCTCGCAATACCATCACCATGCTGTTATTGAAGGAGCAGAAGTTCGTGAAGTACCACTAAAAGATGGCGTTCATGATTTAGATGCGATGTTACAGCAAGTAGATGATAAAACGAAGATTGTATGGATTTGTAACCCGAATAATCCGACAGGTACATATGTAGAGAAACAAAACTTACTTTCATTTCTAGAATCAGTTCCTAAGTCAGCGCTCGTTATTATGGACGAGGCATACTATGAATATGCGGGAGCAGAAGACTATCCGCAAACATTACCACTTCTTGAAAAGTATGAAAATCTGATGGTTTTACGTACGTTCTCAAAAGCATATGGTTTAGCTGCATTCCGTATCGGGTATGCGGTTGGTAATGCGAAGTTAATCGGGCAGCTAGAAGTAGCAAGGTTACCATTTAATACATCGACTGTAGCGCAGGCTGTAGCACTCGCTGCATTAGAAGATCAAGCATTTTTACAAGAATGTGTGAAAAAGAACGAAGAAGGATTAAATCAATATTACGCATTTTGTAAGGAATATAATGTATTCTATTATCCATCTCAAACAAATTTCATTTTCTTAAAGCTCGGTATTCCTGGTAATGAGGCTTTCGAACGATTAATGAAGAAAGGCTACATTGTTCGTTCTGGTGCTGCATTTGGTATACATGATGGTATTCGTATTACTGTCGGTTTGAAAGAAGAAAATGATGAAATTATAGAATTATTGACAGAGCTTGTAAAAGAGCAAGTAAAGAAAGAAGAAACATACTCTTAAGAGTGTGTGAAGGCTCCTATTATAGGAGTCTTTTTATTTAAATAGTTCCGTGCACGGTTAAATCCTAAACATTAGAATAATGGGTCTTCCGCCTCGAATCATCTAAGTCAAAATGGATAAGATGGTTCGAGGCGGCTATCTCGTATAACTGACGAGAGTACATCACAAGCCTATGGTGGTGGAAAAATCCTCTATCTCTAAGTAGATAAACATATAGTCTGCGCTCATGTGAAAACATGAGAAGTTCATAAGAGAACTGGCTAAGGAATTGCGCCCTTAGTTAAACGAGATAAATTTTATTGAATCTATCAAACTTCATTGAATATATCGAACGTATGCGCTATATTGGATTCAATGTGGTGAGAATAATAATGAAATTTTCACGAGTTAGTCAAGTATCGGAATTAACAGGTTTGTATCCTAGTCGTCTTAGGAGAATGCTGGTGGAACACGCTATTATTCAGAAGAACCAATCTTTCATTATCTGAAAGGTGAGTGCTCGAATAATCGCACAGTAAAGGAGTAGGCTTCTGATGATATTGGCGAAGAAAGTTAGACTGATTCCAACGCCTGAACAAGAAAAAGTGCTTAGAAACCATGCTGGTGCTGCAAGATTCGCTTATAACTATTGTAAAAGAATGAGTGATAGATACTATAAGCTATTTGGAAAATCTGTTTCACAGTTAGCTTTACAGAAACGATTTACAAAGATCAAGAAGCGAAAGAAATATGAGTGGTTAAAAGACATCAATGCACAAGTTCCTAAACAGGCTTCAAAAGATTTTGATACGGCGAGAAAACATTCGTTCAAAAAGTACAAAAATGGTTATCACACTTCTTATAAATCCAA
>NZ_VLTE01000238.1:0-438 GCF_007558965.1 Bacillus sp. HY001
GCGAGAAAACATTCGTTCAAAAAGTACAAAAATGGTTATCACACTTCTTATAAATCCAAAAAAGATGTAATCCAAGGATTTTATGCCAATTATGAAAGGCTGATTATAGGAAAGAAAGTAATTCATATTCAGTCTATTGGAGAAGTGAAAACAAGCCAACAACTACCAAAAAATAAAAAGCCATCCAATCCAAGAGTTACATTTGACGGTCGTCACTGGTGGATTAGTGTAGGATTCCAAGAAGACTTTGAATCACAGGAATTAACGAATGAGTCGATTGGTGTGGATGTTGGTTTAAAAGAGCTGTTTGTAGCTTCTAATGGTATGAAAGAACGAAATATAAACAAAGATGCTAAGGTTAAAAAACTTTTGAAAAGGAAAAAGTCAGCGCAAAGAGATATGTCTAGGAGATTTAAAAAAGGTGTAAAGATTCAATCT
>NZ_VLTE01000239.1:0-212 GCF_007558965.1 Bacillus sp. HY001
CCATAGCCATCAAGTTAAAAAAATGAGTCCGATGCCTTTTGGCATCGGACTCATTTTTTTACAATAGGGAGTAGAAGAGTACGGTTTTGGACATACTCAAATAAGACTCTCCGGATTTCGTATTTTTTATACGGCTTTGTGAAGTCTTTTCGTACATTCTTGAGTGATACTAAGGATATCGAACGGTGTACGACACTTATACCTTCGTGCTT
>NZ_VLTE01000240.1:0-389 GCF_007558965.1 Bacillus sp. HY001
CTACCTCTCGCAACTTTCATACAGTATCATCTCATTTCTGTAATTGTTCAGTTAATTAGTTCAATTATAAATCAATAGAGTGTACTCTATTGATACAATTATAGTAGACTGATAAAATCATAGTTAAGAGTGTCTCATAAGACTTATCTCAAAAATGAGGTGATATTTTGCGGAAAATTGGTTATATACGTGTCAGTTCGACTAACCAAAATCCTTCAAGGCAATTTCAGCAATTAAACGAAATCGGGATGGATATTATTTTTGAAGAAAAAGTTTCTGGTGCAACAAAGAATCGCGAGCAACTTCAAAAAATGTTGCAGGATTTACAGGAAGGCGACATTATTTATGTTACAGACTTAACTCGGATCACTCGGAGTACGCAGGATTTA
>NZ_VLTE01000241.1:0-292 GCF_007558965.1 Bacillus sp. HY001
GATTGACTGGCTACATTGCGTAGGCAAAGCTCGATAATCATTTTGAATCATAGCCTTAAATAGTGCATCTAGAAAGTTGTAATCTACATAAGGTTTTTCAAAATTAGGTTCTGAAAACAAATTACATGTAATCTCTTTCTGTTCTTCTTTAGGCTTTAATTTCTCTTTTTCCAATTTCTTCTGATAAGCAAGACGTTGTGTGTCATTCATCTTACCAATATTTTTATGAATATGATCCAGAACTTCTTTTTGCAAAGGCTGCAACTCTTTTTCTTGTGTTAATCCAGTGTAC
>NZ_VLTE01000242.1:0-629 GCF_007558965.1 Bacillus sp. HY001
GTAGAAGAAGGGGCTGTGGCAGCTGTATTTGGTTTAGGAGCGATTGGATTAGCCGCTATTCAAGGACTGGTTCAAGCGAAGGCAAGCCGAATTATTGCAGTTGACCTAAATCCTGAAAAATGGGAACTAGCTAAAAAAATGGGAGCGACTGATTTTGTGAATCCTGTGGATTATGACCGCCCAATTCAAGAAGTTATAGTCGAAATGACAGATGGAGGAGTAGATTATAGCTTCGAGTGTATTGGTAATGTTGAAGTAATGAGGTCTGCTCTTGAATGTTGTCACAAAGGTTGGGGTGAAAGCACAATTATCGGTGTAGCAGGCTCTGGTAAAGAGATTCATACTCGTCCATTCCAATTAGTAACGGGTCGAGTATGGCGTGGTTCTGCTTTTGGCGGCGTGAAAGGTAGAACACAGCTTCCAGGAATGGTTAAAGATTATATGGATGGTAAAATCGATATCGATTCATTTATCACACACCACTTAAACTTTACAGACATCAATGAGGCATTTGAATTGCTCCATAAGGGCGAGTCAATCCGTACGATGTTAACATATGAAAAATAATGAGTATATTCAAGGAGGATAACGACATATGACTACCACTAAATTACATCCAAGATTAGATA
>NZ_VLTE01000243.1:0-1283 GCF_007558965.1 Bacillus sp. HY001
AAAAATTCCATGTTATATCACCCCCTTTCCTTCCAAATGGAAAGAAGGGATAATAACAAGCCCACCTTCACACGATATACAGTTATACTTCTATTTTACCATACTTCAACAATCTAAAATAGAAAATCTGTCCAATTTTAGTCTGTATATAATCTTTTAGTTAAGGAGTTTTATAAGAATTTAGTTTACTATAATCTGAATATGTATACTGTATTTCTTGGATTTTTCATAATTGACCTTAGTTTCATATGCTATTTTTTGAGAATATAATTTCAAATAAAACGCCCTTGTAATTATCCGCTTTATTTTCCTTTATTTTCTAACTTATATATATTAACCCTTTTCTTGAAATTACAGTGATTTTTTTAGGAATGCACCCGAAAAGTGACCTCTCAAAATCGTCTGTAATCGTTTTTTGTGTTTAGGGTAATGTAATTGCACTCGGAAGAGAGAAAGTTTCTTAAAAATGAAAATAGAACCCTTTTAATGTTTTTTCATTTTTCAGGGATCTATTCTCTCTGGGATTTCTATTCTTCTATGTCTTCTTTTACTTCTGCAGATAAAATGTCTTCAGCAAACTTCTTGTAGCCATTATACCCTTTCTTTGCAGCCTTTTTCTTTATTGCTTCTACTACCTTTTCATCAAGATAGAGACTTAAATGCTGCTTTTTCTCTTTCGATTCTTCTTTTGATCTGTTTTCAATTCTTTCTTTGAAAATTTCCAAATCCTTTTTTAAGTACAATCGTTCAGTTGATTTCCCTTTAGCAATCTCTTTAAAGGGCAATATCCCATCTTTAGCTGCATTATGAACGTAAGTCTTAGACTTACTTAGAAATTCAGCTGCTTCTTTTAATGTTAAAGAGTCTTTGTATAATTCCTCTAACTTTTCTACATCTCCTTGCTCAAAGCGATATCCGCCATCTGCTTTCCAAGTGGCCATATTGATAGGTTCGATGTGTTTATACTTAATTAAATAGCCTAATTGATTTTTTGTTAAACCTACCCTATCGCATACCTCTTCTAAAGATAAATAGTCCATTTCTCACCTCATCCGAAACTTTCATTCTAGCTGTTGTTTAAATTTTCTTAGTTGATACTTTGTTAAACCGGTTTCTTTTACTACATCTGTGATTGAGTACTCTTTATACTGAAGATACTTAAAAGGATTTTCCATATAACGTTCCCGTACCTTATTAAATGTACTCTTTTTCGATAAAGAATTCAATTGCTCTCCTTTCTCTCGGATGGAATCGAAAATGGGACAACCTTTACAATGTTTGTA
>NZ_VLTE01000025.1:0-5948 GCF_007558965.1 Bacillus sp. HY001
TTATTTGGATTCCATCCCTTTTTCGTGATGTAATAGTGCCATTGACTTGTTGAATGAGGAGCTGTGTATTTCCAAGTAAAGGTGTTTTCTCCGCCTTTAATCGTATTCTTAAACCATCGATCAGCTGTTTGTTGATCAAGAATCCCACCAAACAGGCCTCCTGCTGAAGCAATTTTCCCGTCTGCTGGTCCACCCTGTGGGAATCCTTTAGGAGCTTCTAAACTTTGTGGTTCATACATTATATTTCCACAATTTGAATTTAGCGCCCCATAATTTTGACTGCATAAAGCTGCACGGCTACCTGGCTTTTCAACAAACCCATGTGCATAGGCATTTTGAGGAATAAGAGTTGTACTCATAATTCCCACTGCTACTGCAGCAGCACTTAATCCTTTTTTATTTGTAGCCATTTTTCTAAACTGCCCTAAAATTTTTTTATTCATACTACTAGTCCCCTCCTATTGAATTTCTTACTATATTAAGAGCATGAATGTAAGTGAAGGCTAAACACGTATAACTAAAATTAACAATTGAATACAAAACCTTATAATTTCATACTCAATTATTCATTTACCTTTATCACATTCAAATAACCCTATAGTTAAATTATCGCATATCAATTTATTAAACTCGCACAAAAATTATGACAGTTATTGGACTTTTTCCTGTAGCTCTCTTTTGTCTTAAAAGTTCTTCTTACTGTAATTTTAGAGCAACAAACATATTTCCTCTTACATTTACCTATAGGAATTTAAGAAATAAATAATTTAAAAGGAAAAATAAAAATATTACACCAATAAATTTCCATTTATTTCTTTTTGTTGGTTTCCCAGCATGTAGTATATAAAAAAACAAGGCAATACATGCCATCGTAAATAACAAAATTTGATAATAATCCATCATCCGTATTCCCCCTCTATCAAAAAAATAAGAAGCCTCTTTTTGAGAGACTTCTTATTTTTTATACAAACGACATACATAGGTTAAATATACACAATAAGATTAGGATGTTGAACCTTATTGCAGCTTTATTATAGCATATAATCATTTAATTTTGTTTAATAATTCCATATTATACAACTTTATCAACATTTGAGTGTTTATTTACATTATATACAATGCACGATAGAAAACAACAAAATATTTACTTATAGAACCAACGTATATAAAAACCAGCCACCATCTCATTCATAGTTTTGAAAAATTGTCCTCTCCTTCTTTAAGAATACTTTAAACTTCGGATAGATTACCCTATATCGACACCTTATGTATGCAGAATTACATATCAAATCTCATTGAAAATCATTCTCGTTGTAACTATAATGGTTTCAAGGAGTGATATTTTCACTCCGGTTTCAAATCTCACAGTATATTAAAGGAGGAACTAGCATTATGAAAAAAGTTATTTTAGCAGGGGCATTAGGAATTGCAGTACTATCAGGTATGAACTTACCAGGAGCAGAGGCACCTAAAGCGAGTGCGGCAACTACAAATTTAGATATTCAAGAAGTTACAAAATATTACTCTATGAGTTCCTATGAAGTTTCTCAAAAAGAATCATTTAATCTTAATAAAGGGGAAGAGCTTACAGTCTTTGTACAAAATTCAGGGTTCCCAATTTCTTATACAGTCTTTGATGCAGATAATCAAGTAATTGGCACATACAATGCTAATTCACCATACGGTCGCGTCTTCAAAGCACAAAAAGATGGTAATATTTCCGTTCAATTTCAAGCAGGAGTAAATTCTTCTTACATGAAGAAAATGAATTTCACAGCTAAATTTGCAGTGTCTAAACTAAACCAACAATAAAAAATTGAACAGCCCTCTTTAAAAGCAAATTAAAAAGGTATATCCCTTGAATGGGATATACCTTTAACTTTAGTGAATTTTATATTGACCAGATAACTGCTCTTGCGCCATACGAACTAAACGTTTTGTAATTTCTCCACCTACTGAACCATTTGCTCTTGCTGTTGAATCCGGTCCAAGTGTAACACCAAACTCCTGAGCAATTTCATATTTCATTTGTTCAATTGCACTTGCTGCAGCTGCTATTAAAATTTCGTTTGAATTATTATTTTCGCGAATTTGCATTTTTTAAACACCTCCGTTGAATTTGGTAATATCATGCTCTATTACCAACAAAATATGCAAAAAAATTATTTAGCCATTATATACCTAAGCTTTCATCCCTCTTTAGAAAATAGTAATCACTTGAAAGGCATATAAGATATGGCTTTCTTTTTTATATAGAATTTATAACTTAACTTCAAAAGGTCGTTATTTATAATTACATTTACCCAACAATATTTTCGAACTTTTCCATCGTATTACTAATTTCAGTTTGATTATTAATCACTTCTCTTTGCAATTTTTCAGTCACATTCCTAACAATAGTTACACCATTTGTGATACTCTCTACATTTAAATTTATTTTTTTTATTGCACCATCAACATTACTGGCCAATCTTCTTACCTCTTCTGCTACTACTGCAAATCCACGTCCATGTTCTCCTACTCTTGCCGCTTCAATTGCTGCATTTAAAGATAAAATATTAGTTTGGGAAAAAATGTCCTTAATCATTTGAGCGATTTCACTTACAGATTTTCCGAATAGGAAAGCCCACTACGGTGCGATAGTACCCCCTTTAGGGGTGGGATGATAGTGAGGTCAAATGCGATGTATAGATAAAATACCGAAAGTATGTTCTGTACATCAAGTATTTGAAATGGTATAATTTTCATAACAGACAAGTGAAAGTCTCTAAAACAATCTTGTTCTCTGAAAACAGAATACATATGAGGTTGGAGTAACAAATTCTTCTGCTCCGTAAAATGTATTGAGTCGTCAAGTACAAGACGCTAAAACACATTTGAGAACTCACAATCTGACTCGTTTGGTAATAGAACGAGTGCCGTATCTGCTAGATGCACTGGATATGGAGTGGTGATGGCACACCGCAATCTTGCACGTCAGCGATACTAGAAATAGACGTCGCCTTTGGTAGCAAGAATCCCACTGACGTTAGTCAGCTTGCGGCTTTAGCCGTGGGAGTGTCAATAAATTAATCTGTTCTTTTAAAGATTGTAACGCTTTCATATTTTCCTTAGAATTAATGTCTACCTTACTTCCTAAATCAATAGATAAATTCTTTAAATGTGAAACAACTTCTCTTGTTTGATTTTCACGATTTGTAATATCCGTTGCAATTTTTAGTACAGCATCTACTACTCCTTGTTCATTTTTAATTGGAATATAGGTAGCCTCAAACCAAGTTAAATTGCCTTTTTTATCAACTCTCTGAATTTTCTTTTGAAACTTAATTCCCTTTTTTAAATTCTCCCATAACTGATTATATTCACTACTATTTACAAAATTATGGGGACAAAATTGTTTATGTACCATGTTCTTCATTTCACTGATTGTATAACCCAAAGCTTGCGCAAAGTGATCATTTACCCAAATTACCTCTGTATCTAAGTTAAATTCTATCATTGCTAGATTGGATTCCAGTCCTACCAAAATCATTGTTTGATCTAATACCTGAGTGCTTCCACTTGATGAAATATTCATAATAAGACTCTCCCCTTATATCCTTTATACTGATTATAAAAATTTATAAATATAAATAAAACTATAAAAGGACCTACTTGTATATGACAAGAAATAGGTCCTTTTATGATTTAAATTTTAAAAATACAAAAACATTATAAATAGATTTTAAGTTACTTTACGCCCACTTGATTCCAAGCATCTTCTACTGCTTTATATGCTGCACTACCATAGCCATCATAATCAGCTGCAGATTGTAATAAAGCTGTACGAGCTTGTTTAAAATCACTTGTTGGTGTTAAATAAGTTGTTAATGCACGATAATAAATCTTTTCTGCTTTCTCTTTACCAATAGCATTGATTGTCAGATATGCGGCCTTATTCGGAATACCACTATTAATATGTACTCCACCGTTATCGCCTTCTTCAGTTGCTGGAAGGTATTGATAATCTTTCATATGAGAAGGTTGTCCATATTTTTCGGGATTTGATAAACTACGAAGTGCATCTCCAGAAATACCAGGCGTATACACAGCTTCTCCTAAATCCCAGTTTGCAGGATCAACAAAATATCCAAATACATCAGAGAACGATTCATTTAATGCGCCTGATTGATTTACGTAACGAAGATCAGCTGAATACTGTGTGACAGCATGAGTTAATTCATGTGCGACAACATCAAGAGAACCAGAAAGCGGAATAAATTCACGTCCGTCACCATCTCCATAAATCATTTGCTGTCCATTCCAAAATGCATTGTTTACATCCACTCCATAATTCACTCCAGAACGAATTGTTTTCCCTTTTCCATCAATACTGTTACGATTGTGAATATTTTTATAGTAGTCATAGACTTTTCCAGCATTATAATGAGCATCAACCGCAGGTCCTTGATCTTTATTTATCCAAGCATTATCATCATCCAGAAGACGATAGTTAACTGGATAATCTGCATCACTATGATTTACTGTAAATGTTTCAATATAGCCTCCATTCATAGGCTTTGTTGTGTCTTTTAGATAGTATTTTCTCTTTACACTATCAAAGGTTGTATTCAGTTCTTTCCGATCGCCTAATACTCCATATCCATAACCTTTTTGAGGGCTATCTGCGTCTGTAACTGCATTATATGAATCTATGATTGATCCATTTTCTGCATTCACATAGATTTGCCAGTTTGCTCCGTAAGGTTTAATAAATTGCAGTTGCACCTTAAACGTTAGATAATACTTTCCGTCTTTTTCATATACAACTAAATCTGCTTTTTCATTTGTAGATTCTAAGTTTTCTTTTACTTGATCTAATGTATTTCCATCTACTTTTATTAAGGTATCATTTTTTGTAAGTTTAATATGTTTCCAAGCATTTGAAAGAGCTGTTTCTTTTGTAATTTTTGCTTTTGTATTACCTTTCAAACTTTCTGCAGCAGCTGGATGAACATCTCCATTTACTGTTGTTACCTTGCCCTCTTTATCTGTATGAACAATAAATTGTGCACCATCAACTGGCACTTTATTTACAGACCTTGTATAAATATAATGTTTCATACCCAAATCATCAGATTTTACTTCTTTCAGTGTTAGATCCGTCTGTGGATTTACCTTAAATAGTTCTTTATTTTCTTCTAAAAACTCTTTCACTGCTTTTTGAGTTTCTACCTTCTTATCAGATAATTCACCTGAAAGAAATGATGGACTTCCTTGTTCCTCATTCCAATTCTTTTGTTGCACTTCCATTTTATCCATTACTTCTTTTTGAGATGCTTGTTCTTCTGCAAACACAGTTGAAAAAGGCGCACCTACCATTGTTCCTGCAGCAAGTAATGTAATAACAGTTTTTTTCATACATCTTCCCCCTTCAATATAAGTAAAATAAAAAGTATAATTACAAACTTAAATATACAATTACTTTTAAAATATTTATATAAATATGAATAATTGCATATTCATATAAATAAAGTAGTGTCTATTTCTAAAACAAACTCAGAATATTGGAACTAATGAAGGGAAGGTAGATTTCTAAAAAATGAGTTAAAGGTATGTTTTTGAAGACTTCATCTATAAAAAACGCCTGCGATTTCTCTAGGGGTATTTTTATGATTTATTATTGATTGATTCCTTTTCTATCTACTATTTTCTTATAACAGCCATATTTGACTACCTGTCTCACATTATATGCTCCTATTTGCTAGCTAGGGAGCATTCGAGAACCAAATTTTAATTGTGTCATATTTTTTACATATTAGAATTTCAAGAGGAATTATGCGGATATTAGAATAAATTAAAATAGTATAGAAATAAAATGAAAGGGGCGTTACATCATGGGTTATAAAAAAGTAGTGTGTACTTGAAATTTTAAAAAGTTAAGTAACTTAATTTTTCGTTTTAATAGT
>NZ_VLTE01000244.1:0-526 GCF_007558965.1 Bacillus sp. HY001
CCCGAATAGTGGTACATGAAAAAAACACCTCCTGAATTCGCATACTAAGTATGCAAATTCAATGGAGGTGTTTTTGGTTTGAAAACAAGAGTTCATTACCCAGAAGAAATCAAGTGGAAAGTGATTGAGATGAAAAAGGATGGTTATTCAAATCGCACCATTATGGAGAAACTCGGAATTAAAAATGTTTCTCAAATTAAGACATGGATGAAATGGTATCGTACTGATCAAACGTATCGTTTTCAACAACCTGTAGGAAAACAATATTCTTATGGAAAAGGTCCAAAAGAATTAAATGAATTGGAACAGCTACGATTAGAAAATAGACATTTAAAAACAAAATTACTTGTATGGGGAAAGTATCTAGAAATCGAAAGGGGCTGAAACCAGAAGCTGTAGTTACTTTATGGAAAGATGTAAAAACAAAAATAACGGTAAAAGAATTGTGCAACGTATTAGAAGTACCCCGTTCTACATTTTATCGCTGGTTACAACGGACGGAGGATCTTAGAGAAGATATAGAAGA
>NZ_VLTE01000245.1:0-242 GCF_007558965.1 Bacillus sp. HY001
ATTTGTCTAATTCTCCATTGCCATGTTAAGTATCGAATTAACCTTTTATGATATTTGTGTCTATAACTATTGTATTCAAGTGCTTTTTTAGATAATAAAGCTGTTGTATTATTTGATCCGTATAAGTAATTGGTTAAAAAGCTGCCTGGCTTAATACGACAAGACTCAATGCCCATGTATTCATTAGTAACACTATGTCTCCACAATACAACTGAATCTAATACAAATAACCTTTTGATTAC
>NZ_VLTE01000246.1:0-261 GCF_007558965.1 Bacillus sp. HY001
ATTTGGGAAATTTCCAATAAAGAACTGTTACCCAATTTTAGGATGAAGCTTTTCCCCCTATCATCAAATAAACACTAATAGATGTAAAAAAATCTAGCGGAGGTTTAAGTTTAAAATCCCCTTAGTCATCTCGAGTCCACTCAAACAGATTATATTGGGGTAGCGTCTGGAAAATGCGGATTAATAAAAGGCATAACATATTAGTCAATATAAAATGTGTTATGCCTTTGCTTGTTCAACTAAATCACTTTTTCTTAACTT
>NZ_VLTE01000247.1:0-209 GCF_007558965.1 Bacillus sp. HY001
ACACGCTTTTTTAAAAAACAAAACAGTGCCCCGCGTTTCAAATCTAAAAAGAACAACGTACAATCTTATACCACAAAACAAACAAATGAAAACATTGCTGTTGTGGGAAACAAAATGAAATTGCCGAAACTAGGTCTTGTTCGATTTGCCAAAAGTCGTGAAGTAAAGGGACGTATTTTAAATGCTACGGTTAGACGGAACCCTTCTGG
>NZ_VLTE01000248.1:0-503 GCF_007558965.1 Bacillus sp. HY001
GCTACAGATAGCTTAAAGAAAGCCTTGGTAAATACAACAGGACTAATATATACGTATGGATTTGCTTTTTCTGTTTCCTCATTCATAAAATGAGTCAGCTTGATTGTATATCGGCCATCTACTCCGTTTTCAATGGAGATAATGTTATGTAAGTTTAATTTCTTTAATGCAATATAGAATTGAGAGTGTTGGATATAAGCAAATTCTTCTTTGTATTGCTTGTAATCTTCCCACATCATATGTATTGTTACATTTGGAATAACACCATTAGTAAAGCATTTCTTATGTAGATATAAGAAAACTTCGAGATCAGCATTCGTAATGCCGTATAATTTATGTTTTCTTCCTGTTTTTTCTGCAAGTGCAGACATTGCGCGACGTGAAAAAGATGGTTTGGCTTTTTCGACAAAGCCTTCTACGTCAGCAATACGTTCTTCGTATGTCATGTGCTGCAGAATATCTTCTAAATATGTATCTTTATAGCTGTAGTACTTCTCCTCAAA
>NZ_VLTE01000249.1:0-383 GCF_007558965.1 Bacillus sp. HY001
AAAACAAACTAATGAAGGACCTTTTACTTCTAAAAGGATAGAAAAACTTCATCAAAAACGTTACTTGAAAATAAAAGACGTCTTCCATAAAGTTAGTCACCACATCGTAAAACTAGCTCAAGAAGAAGAAGTTTGTAAAATCGTTATTGGTCAAAACAAAAGTTGGAAACAAGAAACGAATATGGGAAAAAGAAATAACCAATCGTTTTGTCATATCCCACATAATTTACTGATTCAAATGATTACATACAAAGCAAATGCTGTAGGCATTCAAGTTGTTGTAACTGAAGAATCATATACATCGAAAGCAAGTTTTCTGGATAACGACTTCATTCCAACGTATGGAGAAAATGACCAAAATACAACTTTTTCAGGAAAACGAA
>NZ_VLTE01000250.1:0-299 GCF_007558965.1 Bacillus sp. HY001
TTCAGTTCTTTTTATTAAATCTTATATTTTTATTTAACTCGACCGTATCCTGCAATATATTTACTCCAATAAGAACTATTTAAACTAGCTTCACCAACTCCAGAATTACTAGCATTATAAAACTTGTTGTTGCCAATATACATACCAACGTGAGTGATACCTGACTTGCCTGGAACTGTTCCTTTAAAGAAAACTAAATCTCCTGGTTGGAGAGCACTTCTAGCGATACGTGTAGTTTTATTATATTGATCTTGTGCTGTACGTGGCAATTTAATCCCTTGTGTCCCATATCCCCATTG